>CAZFWQ010000023.1:0-20730 GCA_964522755.1 uncultured Oscillospiraceae bacterium
AAGGCTTCCTGTTTTCTTTAGATGCGTAATACGCACACCTTGTAAGCAAGCGTACCAACAAATTGGCATGCTGTCAATGATTTTTATTGACTAATATCTATGATTCTGCGAATGGTCTCATATGAAAACCCACGATGCAGTAAATAGGAAATGGCTTTTTTCTCCACGGCAGGATCCTTCATGTCATATTTCCCGAACTTTCTTCGGATTCCCCGGATGGCGGTTTCCTCGTCATCCTGTTCGAATTCGGCCAGAACGGCATCCGCTGTCTCTGCTGAAACACCCCTGGACTGAAGATTCAGCCTGATCATCTTGCGGGAAACAGCCTTGACGCGCAGCTGCTCCGCTATGAAGCGCTGTGCGTAACGCCAGTCATCCACATATCCGACTGCCTTCATGTCTGCTGCCGCGCATGCAGCCGTGTCCTCATCGTAACCGGCGCGCATGAGGCGCTCCAACAGGCCCTTTTCCGTGCGATCGCATGCGGTGAGGTATCGAAAAGCCTGATCTCGCGCGGCTTTTCTAAGATCAGTTTCCCGAATCTCAAGTACTTCCGCTTCCGTTATCTCTTCCCGTTCGTACAGTCGCAGTCGGAGGAAAATTTCCTCCGGAATGCTGAAAGCATAAATGCCATCGAGATGGATTGGCTTCATGCCCTTGTGTCGGGAGGATGGTTCCGCCGTGGTGATCTTCATCGGGAATCATCCCTCTTCTTCGTCCTTGACATGTGGCGTCACGACGCTCTTGCCGAATGCCGTCTCGTGCTGGGCCATGATTTTCCCTTCAATCTCCTTGCACATATCCGGATTCTCGCGAAGATATCTCTTCACGTTTTCACGTCCCTGTCCAATGCGGGTTGTCCCGTAGGAGAACCACGCACCGCTCTTCTTGATGATTTCGAGATTTGTGCCGATATCCAGGATGCAGCCTTCCTGAGAAATGCCGGATCCATAGATGATGTCGAATTCCGCCTCACGGAACGGAGGGGCGACCTTGTTCTTCACGACCTTGACGCGGGTACGATTGCCGATGGCTTCTGTTCCATCTTTCATCGTTTCGATGCGCCTGACGTCCAGGCGGACGGAAGCATAGAATTTCAAAGCGCGTCCACCAGGCGTCGTTTCCGGGCTTCCGAACATGACCCCCACTTTTTCACGCAGCTGGTTGATGAAAATGGCAACAGTCCTGGATTTGCTTATGCATCCTGAAAGCTTGCGGAGTGCCTGCGACATTAGGCGCGCCTGCAGTCCGACAAACGCATCGCCCATTTCGCCGTCGATCTCGGCCTTGGGGACCAGGGCAGCAACGGAGTCGATGACGATTACATCGATGGCGCCGCTCCGAACAAGGGCTTCTGCGATTTCAAGGGCCTGTTCCCCTGTGTCCGGCTGGGAAACAATGAGGTTGTCTATGTCGACGCCGAGGTTTCTCGCATAGACGGGGTCCAGCGCGTGCTCTGCATCTATGAAAGCGGCTTCCCCGCCGGCTTTTTGCGCCTCTGCGATGACATGCAGCGCCACGGTTGTCTTGCCGGAAGATTCCGGCCCGAAGATTTCGACGACGCGCCCGCGCGGGAGTCCGCCGATGCCCAGTGCGATGTCGAGGGAAAGGGCTCCGGTGTGGATGGTATCCGCAGCCACGTGGCTGACATCTCCGAGTTTCATGACGGAACCTTTGCCAAACTGCTTTTCAAGTTGCGCCATTACCGTTTCCAACGCTTTTCTCTTGTCTTCCGATGTTGTTGCCATCAAACCGTCCTCCTGTTACACGAACATTTGTTCTCATTATATCGAAGGGTCCGGTTCGCGTCAAGCCATCCCATCCGGGTTTTTTCGGAATTTTTTGAATTTTCCCGCCACCATGTCCCGCAGCATCGACACTTCCTGGATATGAAAGACAAGCGACGCGAAATAGAATACGGCGCAGCATGCGATGGCGGGAATGGTCACGCAGATGATTTGAGACACCTTGGAATCGATTGCGGGCCTGACAAGGAGGGTCAAGGCATACAGCACGCCGCCGGCAGGAATCATGGCAGCCATGCTTTTCACGAAGAACAAGCCGTTGTCTGAAAAGAAACGAATGCCGGTTTTTCGTGAAAAGGCATACAGCAGGATCATCATGTTGAAAAAGGATGTGATGGAGTAGGACAGGGCCGTTCCGGCGATCCCGAAGTGGGTGAAGCGCTGGAACAGCGCATTGAACCCGATGTTGACCCCGATTCCCAGAATCCCGTTCACCAGGGGCGTGATGCTGTCGTGCATGGCGTAGAAGGCACGGATGGTCATGCCGAGTATGGAGGCGAAGATGAGGGCCGACCCGTATCCAAGCAGGGCCATGCCGCTATGGTACACGTCCGTTTCCGGCACGCTTCCCCCCCACTTGAAAAGAAGCCTCATGATCTGCTGGTTCTGCACCATCATGATGACGGCCATGGGCAGGCTGATGAGGAAAACAGCCCGCACGCCCCGGTTGAACAGCCGCCTGAACGCTTCCTTCTCATTCGCGGCATGGTGGGCCGAGAGGGTTGGGAGCATCGCTATGCCGATGCTCTGGGCGAAGATGCCCATGGGGAGCTGCCACGTCCGGTTCGCGCTGTTCAGAAGCGTCAGCATGCCCTCCGGCAGGAAGGTTGCGAAGCCGCGCGCCACCACATTGTTGAACTCCACAATCGAAGAGGACATCAGGGAAGGGACGGCAAGCTTCATCATCCTTCTGAAAGCGGGATGCCTCCATTCAAGGTTCGGACGGTACCGCCTGAAGTGCCGCCAGGTGGCCGCCATCTGCACAAGCAGGAAAACTGCCGCGCTGGCCACGACGGCCCACGCGACCATGTATACGTTCGTGCCGCCGAAAACGCCGATGCCGATGATGGTGCAGACATTGTAGATGACCGGTCCGAACGCCGCAGCCGCGAACTTCCTGTAGGAATTGAGGATGCCGTTGCACTGCCCGGCCAGCATCATGAACGGTACATTGAGCAGCAGGATGCGCGTCAGGGTGACCAGCATCTGCCGATCCCCGCTCCCTTTGCCGGCATACCCGGCAGCCACCAGCGCGAGGATGCCATCCGTCCAGATGAGGAACACCACCTCCAGCACCATCATGGCAATCATGGAGACATTCAGGAATGTGCTGAGTGCCTTCCAGGCATCTTCCTCCTTTCCTTTCGAAAGGAAGGAGGACATGACGGGAATGAGGGCCGCCGCGATGGCGCCTCCGGCCAAAAGGTTGAACGCGATGTCCGGCAGGCTGAATGCCAGGATGAACTCATCCGAATATCCCTTCGGCATCATCACGACCTGGATGAGGGCCGTCCTTAGAAAACCGGTCACACGGCTGAGCAGGGTCGCGAGCATGATGATGCCCGCAGCGCCCGTCACGCGGGACAGGGCTTTTTTCGCAGTGACAGGGACCAGATCTCCCATTCATCCTCCATAAATCTCGCATGTGCTTATGAACGGCTCCTGGTCCAATCCTCAGTCCGGCATGGCCAGGAGCGTGCGCCGAACCATGTCCAGCGCGTGAAGTGCGGTCACCGTACGGACGCGCTCCCTATTCCCGTTTATCCGGAATTCCCTGCAGCTGGTGCCGGTCATGGTCTTCACGGCGACATGGACCAATCCGACAGGTTTTCCGGGTGTGCCGCCATTCGGTCCGGCGATGCCGGTCACTGCGACGGCGACATCGCAGCCGGTTTTCCGCTGAAGGCCCTCCACCATTTCCAGTGCCGTTTCCGGGCTGACCGCACCGTACTTTTCCAGAGTTGCTTCCGAGACCCCAAGTTCAGTCTTCTTGGCAGAGTCCGCATAGACCACATAACCACGCTCAAATACGGCGGATATGCCGGGAACATTGACGAGTTTCGCCGCGATCATCCCGCCTGTGCAGGATTCGGCCACGGAGATCTTCAGGTTGCGCGCAATCAGAAGACGTCCCACGACTTCCTCCATCGGCGACCCGTCCGTTGCGTAGAGAAAATTGCCAAGACGCTCCTGAATCACCGTCACACAGGGGTCCAGCAAGGCCTCGGCCTCAGGCCGGGTATGCGCGGAAGCCGTGACGCGCACCGCCACGTCGCCGTCACCGACATACGGTGCTATGGTCGGATTCGTCTGGGCCTCGATGAGATCGAGAATCCTGTCTTCCATCATGGACTCTCCGATGCCGAAAATCCTGAGCATCCTTGATGCCAGCACCTGCCCCGTCTTCTGTTCGAACCAGGGAAACAGGGTGTCTTCAAACATCGGAATCATTTCCTTCGGCGGACCCGGAAACATGGCAACCGTTTTCCCATCCCTCAGGATGATGCATCCCGGTGCAGTGCCGTTCCGGTTCGGGATGAGGGTGCTGCCGGCAGGAAGATATGCCTGCTTTGCGTTGCTTTCAACCATTTCGCGGTTGATCTTGCGGAAGAAAGCCGCAATCTGCCCGTATACCTCTTCATTGAGGACCAGGGGAAGCCCGAAGGCCCGAGCTACCGTCTCCTTGGTCAGATCATCCTTCGTTGGGCCAAGGCCTCCGGTTAGGATGACCACGTCGGTCCTCGACAACGCCAGGGCAAGGCTGTCGGCAAGCCGCTGCGGATTGTCCCCGACCACGCTGTGATACAGGACACGGATGCCGAGGTCGGCCAGCCTTCGTGAAAGGTATTGGGCGTTGGTATTGACAATCTGCCCCATCAGCAGTTCGGTTCCGACCGCTATGATTTCCGCATTCATTCCTTGTTC
The DNA here is from genome assembly GCA_964522755.1 of uncultured Oscillospiraceae bacterium. GTDB lineage: Bacteria > Bacillota > Clostridia > DSM-8532 > DSM-8532 > JAEWSN01. The sequence goes on from CAZFWQ010000023.1 coordinate 4,731, forward strand.
CTCCGCGAGCATTCACCGGCCCTTCGAGGCTGCATTCACCGGCCCTTCGAGGCTGCATTCACCAGCGCTCCGAGGCTGCATTCATCAGCGCTCCGAGGCTGCATTCACCGGCCCTTCGAGGCAACATTCTCCCGATTTGCCGCATCGGCCATCAATTGCCACAAATCATCCAGCCCGGCCCACTTCTCCGCCGATACCGGAAAAATCCCGGACGCGCCGGGAAGCAGCAGGTTCCTGAAGACTTCCAGCCGCTGGGCCTGTTCCTGGCGGGTCAGCTTGTCCGCCTTCGTCAGCACGATGCCATACATCCGTCCCGTTGCCTGAAGCCACCGTTCCATCAGGAGGTCCTGCTCCGACGGGTCATGGCGCATGTCCAGCAGCAGCAGCACCAGGCACAGCTGCTGCCGGGTCTTCAGATACGTTTCTATCATCGGGCCCCAGGTTGCTTTTGTTGTCTTCGCGACACGGGCATAGCCGTAGCCGGCAAGGTCGACCAGCGAAATGTCCCCGTTGATCCTGTAGAAATTTACGAGCCGAGTCTTGCCGGGGGCCGCCGCTACGCGCGCCAATCCCTTTCGGTTGCAGAGGGCATTGATGAGCGAGGATTTGCCCACGTTCGAACGCCCGGCCATGGCGATTTCCGGACAGTCCCAATCGGGATACTGACCGGTTTCAACGGCTGACGTTATGAATTCTGCATTTTTAATGATCATCGGGTTCCGTCCTGTTCCCCGGGTTTTCCACCCGGATTGGCCGCACTTTTTTCCGCCTCGTTTTTTGCCGCCGCCCTGCCGGCCGCGCCGCGGGCCAGCAGTTCGCGGGCCAGGCCGTGCGCAGTCTCGGTTCGGTGAGTGCCGGACAAAAGCCGGGTGATTTCGTCTTCGAGTGCCTGCCCTGACAGCCGGGAAACAAGAATGCGCGTGCGGCCCCCGGACTGCTCCTTGCCGATATGGTGGTGGTTGTCGGCTAGGCTGGCAATCTGGGCGTGATGCGTAACGCACAGGATTTGCCTGGCAGCCGACAGCTCCACGAGCTTTTCTCCAACTTTCTGTGCTGCTTTCCCGCCCACCCCCGCGTCAATTTCATCGAATACAAGCGTGGGCAGGCGATCGACGTCTGCCAGCATGGTCTTGATGGCCAGCATCACACGAGACATTTCACCGCCTGAAGCTATGCGAGAAAGCGGTTTGAGCGGTTCTCCAAGATTGGCGCTGAAGAGGAACTCCACCTTGTCAAGGCCGTTTTCATCGAATTCCCGCTCTGTTTCCATCACTACCGCAGCTTCAAAGAGGGCCTTCGGCATTTCCAGATCAGCCAGTTGGGACGACATGCCCGCCGCCAGCCTGCCTGCCGCTTCACGGCGCATGCGGGAGAGTTCCGCGCATTGCCTGCGCAGCAGGTCCGTCTGCTCCCTCAGGCGTTCGGCATGCCTGGCAACCAGTGTCTCCACATCCGCGAGCTGCGCGAGCTGATCCCGGATTTCTTCGCGGTACCGGATGCAGTCGTCAACAGATTCCCCGTATTTCTTCCGGATGGCCTGCAGAAATGAAAGGCGAACCTCAATCCGGTCGCGCAGGCGCGGATCAAATTCAGTACCGTCCCTGACATCCATCACTTCACGCGAAAGATCATCAAGCCTTTCCGAAACTTCGGACAACCGGTCTGCAATATCCGCAAAATCTTCGGAGACATGAGCGACGCGGCGCAGAACCGATATCGACCGGCGGACGCGATCCCTCGCGCCGGCTTCCCCCGAAGCCTCTCCGCTGAGCATTTCGAACGCTTCGGCGAAGGAGGCGACAATTGTTTCGGCATGGGCAAGAAGGAGGCTCTTCTTTTCAAGCTCGACATCTTCTTCGGGTTTCAGAGATGCCTTGTCCAGTTCATCGAGCTGGAAGCGGAGCATGTCGATGCGGCGTTCCCGTTCCCGTTCCGAACCGGATGCCTGGCGCAGCTCCTCCCGCCACTGACGATATCGGGCGAAATCTCCGGCATATCGCCACATGGCCTGTCCGAGCGCATCACCGGCAAACGCGTCAAGCAGGCCCATGTGTGTTTCAGTGCGCAGGAGCGACTGGTTGTCATGTTGGCCATGGATATCAAGAAGCTTTTCACCGACGGCACGGAGCACCGCTGCCGTGACAAGGGCGCCGTTGATGCGGCAGGAATTGCGCCCTGAATCAGTGAAAATGCGCTGCAGCAAAAGGGTTCCGTCTTCAGACGGCTCGATGCCCAGTGCCTCCAGCAAGGGGAGGAGTGTGTCGGGCACGAGGAACAGGCCCTGCACGGAAGCGCGTTCTGCCCCGGTGCGTATCAGTTCGCGGGAGGTCCTGCCTCCCACAAGTGCGCTGACTGCTTCGATAAGGATGGATTTTCCGGCGCCTGTTTCCCCTGAAAGAACGGTGAATCCGCTTTCCAGACTCAGTTCCAGATGTTCTATGATGGCAATGTTCTCGATTTGCAATGTGAGCAGCATCGTTCAGTTTCCCCTTACCATGCGGGTAAACCGCTCCACAAGTTCCTCCGCGAACCGTTCGGCACGGCAGATCATCATCAGGGTGTCATCCCCGGCTATCGTACCGAGCACTTCATGCCAGCAAAGGGCATCAACCGAGGAGGCCACAGCCTGGGCCATGCCCGGGAGCGTCTTCACCACGAGGATGTTGTTGGCATAATCACAGGAAACGAAGGCCTCGCGGAGGATAATCAGAAGACGGTCGTTTCTTGCTCCGGCATCCTGCGTGACGGCGGCGTAGCGGTACCTCCCGTCCTGGGCGAGCACCTTCACAAGGCGCAGTTCCTTGATATCGCGGGAAATGGTGGCCTGGGTCACTTCCACGCCAATGTTCCGCAGTTTCTCCGCCAGATCGTCCTGCGTTTCCACTTCAAACCTGTCGATCAGTTCCAATATTTTCGCGTGGCGGTTGTATTTCATGGAGGCCTCCTCATGTAACCGGGTGTTCCCGTCTTGCACAAACGTCGGAAAAGCCACTAGTAACGTCCGTGGATTTTCGCACGCAGCACTTCATAAAAATTCACCTGCTCCACTGAAGCGAACAGGATCTGTTCAGGCGACCGCGTGATTTCCACCACATCGTTCAATTCAAGCGCAAAACCTTCCTGGCCATCCACCGTGAGCATCGCATCCGCGCTGCGGCCGTTTCCGATCCGGATGGCAAGCCGGCTGTCGCTCGACACGATGAAGGATCTGGAATACAGGATGTGCGGGCAGATCGGGGTGATGACCATCAGGGGTATCTCCGGCTGGATGATGGGGCCCCCCGCCGAAAGGTTGTAGGCCGTGGAACCCGTGGGTGTCGCGACAATCAGCCCGTCCGACGGGAAAGCGTCGACGTAATGGCCGTCGACGTATACGTGCAGGTCCACGATGCGGGAAAGGGCCATGCGGGTGACCACCGCATCGTTGATGGCATGCTCCGTGAAAACGCATATGCCATTGCGGAGGACGACGGCCTTCAGGACCATGCGCGGTTGAACCCGTACCACCCCCGCGGCAAGTCGATCGATGGCTAGTTCGATTTCATTCACTTCGACCTCAGCCAGAAAACCAACGGAACCAAGGTTGATGCCCAGCACCGGCTTGCCCTTGCCGAGCGTGCGGCGCGCGGTATTCAGGAATGTGCCGTCCCCGCCGAGACAGATGAAGAAATCGCTTTCCCCGAACAGGACGGAATCACTGACGGCCGTTCCCATGCCGACGGCCTCCTGCAAGTCAGGAGGCAGGCATGCTTCGAAACCGCATGCCATGAGACGGCCCACCACGCGTGCCGTGCAGGCGTACCCTTCGTCCTTCGGCCGGTTGACAACCACGCCGATTCGTTTCAGACCTTCTATCCCCATCGTTTGCATCATGGTTCATTATACCGTTTGAATGCATGAAAATACAACCGTTTCCGGATTCCACCGTTTCCGGATTCCATCATCCGAGGTGTTCTTTGCTTCCGTCAGCCATTTCGCCTGCGGAAATGATTTTCTGCGATTTCATGGCGACATGCAGCGGCTGGCTCAGTTTCTTGCGCGTCATCTCGACCAGGCCGAGGGATGTCATTCCCACAACGGACGTCCTGGTTCCATCGACGGCAAGAAACCGCATCCGCAGCACATCCACGAGGTTCTTCCGGCTATCGGCCGATGCCATGTCGATGAAGTCCACCACGATGATTCCGCCGAGATTTCGGAGCCGCACCTGGCGGACAAGCATGTCCACCGCTTCGAGGTTCGTCTTCTCCGCCGTGTCCTGAAAATCGGTTTTTCCGGTGAACTGTCCCGTGTTCACATCAATGACCGTCATCGCCTCGGTATAGTCGAACATCAGGCTTCCGCCCGACTTGAGCCAAACCTTCCGGGACAGCGCGCGCTCGATGTCCGATTCAACCCCATGCAGGGCGAAAAGTCCGAACTCTCCGGCATAATGGCGTACTTTGAGCGCCCAGGAGGGGTCGACGGTGATGAATGCATCCCTGAGCCGTTCATACCAGTCGGCCCGGTTGACTGTCAGCCGCCCGATGCCGGCATGGCGGAATTCCCTGACAATCATGTCATACATGCCGTTTTCCGCATGAAGCATGCGGGGCACCGCTCCCCTGCGCTCCGCATCGACTATGGACGCCCGGACCAGATCAAGGCGGCGGATTTCCCCGATGACCTGATCAGGGCTTGTGCTCTCCGCCGCAGTCCGGATGACGACACCGGCTTCATCCGGCAGATTTTCCCGCGCCAGCGCAAGGAATGCCTCCCGCACTTCCGGATCGCGGATGCGTTTTGAAACGCCCACGGAACGGGATCCCGGCAGCAACAGGACGGAATGGCCCGGCAGTGTCCAACGTGTTGTGATTCTCGGACCTTTTTCACCGGATGCCTCGCGGACAATCTGCACCGTGAGTTCCTGCCCCGCCTTGACCGCCTGCTCGATGCGGGGAACGCTTCCCTTCATCGCAACCGGGTCTCCGTTTCCATCATAGGTCATGGGATGGGCATCCCTCGCATGCAGAAATCCTGCCGCGGGCAGGCCGATGTCGACAAAAGCCGCCTGCATGCCGGGCAGGACCTGCGTCACCTTGCCGCGATAGATGCCGCCGTTCTGTCCGAATGCCGCGTCGCGTTCGGTATAGAAACCGACGGTTTCATTGTCTTCAAGTACGGCAAGCCGTATGGCGTCATCCCTGACATCAAGCAGAATGTCCTGTGTCATCCGTTTTCTCCCAATTGTTCCTTGCGTGGCTGTGCAAAGCATATACGCGGGTCGGTCGGACTGACCCATTCGTTTTCGAGTGAAGCATACAGCGCGTCGCGATATAGCGACCCGATGGTGAAAGTGCGGCTGACGTATGATTGCCAGGCTTCCATCAGCAGGTCTGGCCGCAGATTGTCAACGGAACCGGCGCTGATGAACGCCTCCAGCAGCCATTCCCTCCCAAGCGGGGCAATGGACGCCGAGAAAATCAAGGGGCGCACGTTGACTTCATGCCGTCCTTTTTTTCCCTTCTTCATCACCGGGACATTTTCCGCATCCAGCATGGCCTGCAGCAGGGCTTCCATTTCGTCGGGCCCGGTTGCGTCATCGGAATGGAACACCACCCTGTAGCGGGCAGCCCCAATGCGGCTCATGACATTGTCGCTCCCGTCGGAGGGCACTGCTTCAATCACCTTCAACCCCCGTGGAATGCACCGGTTCATCACCTCAATGAAAAACTCGGGGACGAGGGGCGTTTCCATCTCCACATCCGCATATTCCGCGCCGCTTGACAGACCGGTCGCCATGGGCAGGCCGAACACCATCTTCATGCGCGGGTTGAACCCGAGCGTGTATGAAACCGGCAGGCGCGCGCGCCGGATTGTCCTCTCAAAAAGCCGCAGCATGTCGAGGTGGGCGATGTATTGCAGCGATATGTCCCTGCTGAATTTGAAACGGATGCCAAATGACACTTGTGTGCCTCCTAGTAATCGTCTGCCGGCAACTGCCGCCGGACCGTTCCTGAAATCGGGGTAAATCGGTTCTGACAGGTTCACGGGCTCACGGATGGTTCAAATCCCGCCATCGGGTTCAGCGAGGCGACTTCGGACATATGCCGGCCCCATAGGACACTGCCCCGCAGCCTGCACACCCATTGGCGCAGTTTCGCGTCAGTTCGGCCCCCCTGGCCTTTTCCATTTCCTGCTCAAGAAAGGCACGGCTTACGCCGATATCGACATGATCCCAGGGAAGCACTTCATCGACGGGCCGGCGCCGGTTCGCATACCATGACGGATCCACTCCGCGACCCGCCATTGCCCGCATCCACAGGTCGAACCGGAAGTGTTCGCGCCAGCTGTCGAACCGGCAACCGGCACGCCATGCATCCAGTATGACCGGGCCAAGCCGGCGATCCCCCCTGGCAAGGACAGCCTCAAGAAAACTTGTCTCATTGTCATGCCAATTCAGTTCAATCCGTCGTGAGGCTTTTCGGAGCTTTTCCCTGAGCAGCTGCTGTTTTTCATGCATCGCAGCCATGGTATCCTGAGGTTCCCACTGAAACGGCGTGAATGGCTTGGGAACGAAGGCCGACGCACTCATCGTGATTTTCAGGCTTTTGAATGCCGTGCCGTCCGTCATGCCGCGACAGGCTTCCATCACCCGGAAGGCGAGGTCGGCGATGGCTTCCACATCCTCCATGGTCTCAGTCGGAAGTCCAAGCATGAAATACAGCTTCACGCTGCCCCAACCGCCGGCTACTGCCATGCAGACGGACTCGATGAGGTTCTCGTCCGTCACGCCCTTGTTGATCACATCGCGCAGGCGCTGGCTTCCGGCTTCCGGCGCGAAGGTGAGACCGCTTTTGCGCACCGTGGATATCCGATCCATCAGGCCGAGGGAGAAGTTGTCGACCCGCAGGGAGGGCAGGGAAAGGCTCACCTTCTGCCGGTCCGTGATGGCGAGCAGGGAATCGGCCAGTTCGGGCAATGCGGAATAATCGCTTGTGCTGAGGGACATCAACGAGATTTCCTCGTATCCCGTGCTGCAGATGGATCGTTCCGCAAGACCCGTCAGATTGGCTACGGAACGTTCCCGCACCGGACGGTATATGATGCCGGCCTGGCAGAACCGGCAGCCCCTGATGCAGCCGCGGAAAAGTTCGAGCATGATCCTGTCGTGAACCGTCTGGATAAACGGGACGATGACCGCATCGGGGAAAGGAACTGCATCCAGGTCCTTCACAATCCTCCTGCGTATCCTGGCGGGTGCGCAGGCCCGAAGCGGGGTAGTTTCCTTCAAAGTGCCGTCTTCCTTGTACGAGGGCCGGTAAAAAGACGGGACATAAACGCCTTCGATGCGGCACACGCTTTCAAGGTACGCTTCCCGCGGCAAACCGCTCTTCGCCCACAAGGCATATGCATCGGCAAGCTCGCCGATGACTTCCTCCCCTTCCCCGATGACGAACAGGTCGATGAAGTCCGCAAGGGGTTCCGGGTTGCAGGCGCATGGACCGCCCGCCATGACGAATGGGTCATGGTCTCCGCGGTCGGCTGCCAGTACCGGGACACCCCCCATGTCGAGCATGTCGAGGATCATCGCGTAGCTCAGTTCATACTGGAGCGTGAATCCGACAAGGCCAAACTCGTTCAGCGGGGTTCCGGTTTCAAGCGAAGCCAGCGGTACGCCTGATACCCGCATCTTGTCCGCCATGTCGGTCCATGGCGCGAAAAAGCGTTCGCAGTAAGTGTCTGCGCGCAAGTTCAGCACATGGTACAGGATTTTCATGCCAAGATGGGACATGCCCACTTCATAAGTATCCGGAAAACAAAAAGCGTACCGAACGGTAACCGCCTTTGGATCCTTGCGCACCATATTCAATTCGTTGCCGGTATATCGGGCTGGTTTTTCCACGGACAACAGCAGTGCGTCGTCCAATTGAATTTCCATCAAGCAATCGGGATACCGCAGGGTATCCCGTCCTCCGTTTCCATATTGGGCCATCACCCATCATAACCGATTGTCCGGGAAAAGACAAGAAATCCAGACGTATCCAAAATTCACCTGAATTCACAGAATTCATCCAAAACTCACGTATCCAAAATTCAGGTGCACCCAAAGCGGTCCGGCGGCAGCCTGGTCTTCTTGTCAAGTCAAGGTCACGGGATTCTGCATCCTGTCTTCAAATCAATGTAACAAACCAGATCAGCATGATGTGAACGGGGTAGAATGCATAAAAAACATACTTCCACCTGCCTGGTTTCGGGTCCGGAAACCCGGCATAGGTCAGCGGAACCGCCAATATGCAAAACAACTGGACCGGATGCATCCGGATCAATCCCAGAGACAGGAGCGTGACAAGGAAAATGGACAGCGGCAGCACAATCCGGCGAATGAGTTTCCCATTCCGCATGTGAGTCATGCTGACATTCATGCTTTCGGCCGGATCAACAGGATTCGCACGTCCGGCCGGTACGCCGGCGAGAACGGCCGGACCTGCCTTACGGAATGTTGAACCCGTGGAAGCGGCAGGAGTCCTGCTCCCGGACACCCCGGCCGGGAAAACGGGTTCCGCCGCGTTGGCGTCAAGAAAATAAAACAGCAGGACGATCACGACCCCGTAGGCGCCATAATCCGTGTTCGCCTTCTGCGCCGCAGCCGCCAATAAGGCCGCGACAACCCATGATGCAGCCTGGATGCTCCAATGGCTCTTTTTGCAGATGGCGATCAGCTGCAGGCCAAGCACCGCAAAGAAGAATGTGAAGAGGACGTTCGTCCCTTCGACGAATGACAGCGGCACACTTGGGGTTGCGTTGTGAAACAGCAGCGCAAACGGGATCTGGGACAGGATGCCCCAGCCCGCCAGCCTGGCCATGTACCGCCACCTGCTGTGCGTGCGTCTGAATCCGGCTGCGACATACCATGCGAACAGTGGAAACGCCAGCCGGCCGATCACGCGAAGCCAGAGCGCTTGGGGAAAGAAGGTATACCCGACGTGGTCAATCAGCATGGTCAGGCAGGCAATGATTTTCAGCATGTCGCAACCCCCCCGGGATCAGGAATTTCCCGATTCAAAGGCTTTCATGAAAGCAACAAGGGACGCCACGCCGGCCCGCGGCATCGCATTGTATATGCTGGCGCGCATGCCGCCCATGGAACGGTATCCCTTCAGGTTCGTCATCCCCTTCGATTCGGCTTCCTTTGCGAACTTCTTGTCCAGATCCTCATTGTCTGTCGTAAAGGTCACATTCATCAGCGAACGGTCTTTCTTTTCGACAAGTCCCCTGTAGAACGATGAATCGTCAATGGCCGCGTACAGGAGCGCCGCCTTGTCCTCATTGGCCTGCTGTATGGAGGCAACGCCCCCGTTTGCCTTGATCCACTCGAATACAAGGCCGCATATGTAGATGCCGTAGCACGGCGGGGTATTGTAAAGTGACTTGTTCTCCGCATGGACGGAGTACTGAAGCATGGTGGGAACCCAGGGCTCCGTCTTTCCGATCAGGTCGTCGCGGATGATGACGACTGTCACACCGGCCGGTCCCATGTTTTTCTGCGCGCCGGCGTAGATGAGGCCGAACTTTGACACGTCATACGCCTCGGACAGGATGTTCGACGACATGTCGGCCACCACGGGAACCGAACCGGTATCCGGAATGTCGCATCCGCGTATCCGCGTCCCGCATACCGTATTGTTCGTGGTCAGGTGGAAATAATCCGCATCCGGCGAAAGCAGGGACGCATCGATGGCGGGGATTGCGCGGAATCCGGCTTCCTTGCCTGTGGCGACCGTCTGGACGGCAATGTATTTCTTCGCTTCTGATATGGCTTTCTCAGCCCAATTGCCGGTAATCCAGAAATCAGCCTTTCCGTTCCGCTTCAGATTCAGCGGGATCATGGAAAACTGGAGATGAGCGCCGCCCTGAAGGAAGAGCACCCTGTAGTTTCCGGGGATTGCCATGATTTCACGCAATGAGGCTTCCGCCTTGTTTTGGATGTCTTCGTACCATTTCGAACGGTGGCTCATTTCCATGACTGACATGCCCGATCCGCCATAGTCCAGCATCTCGGATGCAGCCTGCGCAAGGACCGGTTCCGGAAGCATGCCGGGACCCGCGGAAAAATTGAATGCTCTTGCCATAATGTCCTCCCCATTCCCATGGCTATGGTTGCCGCTGCCGGCCACCGGCCGATTTTGTGGATATTTTAACACAGTAGGCCACAAATGTCCATCTGCCTGTCGCGGTGCCTGATGCAGCCTGTCGAGTACCTGTCGCAATCTGTTGCGGCACATGTCTCAGCTTGTCGCGGCACCTCGCATGTCCTTGTACCCTTGTATACCGTCGGTACGGTATGATACGCTTATCCCAGCGAGGCTGCCGCGTCGGGCGTGAAAACCAGGATCGCGCCGCTGCTGCCGTATTTCTACTATTTGGGGGTATCCGATGTACAATGCTTCCGACAACCGCTACACAGCCATGAAATACAACAGGTGCGGCCGGAGCGGCCTGCTGCTCCCGATGATTTCCCTTGGACTCTGGCAGAACTTCGGCGGCGTCAATCCGCTTGAAAACAGCCGTGCCATGATGCGGAAGGCATTTGACCTTGGCATCACGCACTTTGACCTTGCGAATAATTACGGTCCGCCGGCCGGAAGCGCGGAACAGGTTTTCGGCCGCATTCTTAGGGATGATCTCCAGCCCTGGCGGGATGAACTGATCATTTCGACAAAAGCGGGATACGACATGTGGCCCGGCCCGTACGGAAGCTGGGGATCCAATAAATACCTGACCGCGAGCATCGACCAGAGCCTTCAGCGCATGGGTCTGGATTATGTCGACATTTTCTATCACCACCGGCCGGATCCGTCGACGCCGCTTGATGAAACCATGGGAGCGCTTGACAGGATGGTCCGCCAGGGCAAGGCGCTCTATGTGGGATTATCCAATTACAAGCCTGAAGAGGCGGACAGGGCCATCGGCATTCTGCGGTCACTGGGAACGCCATGCCTCATCCACCAGCCCAGGTATTCCATGCTGGACCGCTGGGTGGAGGATGGCCTTCTTGACCTTCTGGAAAAGGAGGGTGTCGGAGTCATTGCCTTCTCTCCACTGGCAAAAGGATTGCTGACCAACCGCTACCTGGCCGGAATCCCCTCGGATTCCAGGGCAGGCGGGCCATCCGTTTTTCTCCGTCCGGAAGACCTTACCGAAGAACTGCTGTCAAAAATCCGAAAACTCGACGGGATGGCGGAAGACCGCGGACAGTCCCTCGCACAGATGGCCCTTGCCTGGGTCCTTCATGAACCCAGGATCACATCCGTTCTGATCGGGGCATCCCGTGTCTCCCAGATCGAAGACTGTGTTGCGGCTCTGGCCCATCTTTCCTTTGAAGCCTCGGAATTGGATGAAATTGAATCCATTCTTTCCTGATCATGGCATTTCAGAAATAGAAGAGGTTTACAGGAGAAATTGGGAAGTTTTTCTCATCGTCTTCCCTTCCTTATTTTTCGCGTATGGGCCCGAACACGGACCATGGCCAAATGGCCGGCGGATCGCAGACAAAACGCATGCGCACCCCCGTAACCGGATGATCAATCTCCATGACGGAGCACCAGAGGGCGATGCTGGTACCGGGTTCCGTATTGCGTCCGTATCGGGCATCCCCGACTACCGGATGACCAAGGCCGGCCAGCTGGACGCGAATCTGATGGGGTCTTCCGGTCTGGAGCCTGATGCGAAGCATGGACATACCCGACTGATATGTCAGGACATCGTAATCCATCAGTGCTTCCTTCGCGCCCGGCGTGTTTTGCGACACGCGGCTCACGTTCCGGGTCTGGTCGTCCTTGAGCAGGAAATCCCTCAATCGTCCGGAGGTGTTTTCCAAAACCCCGTGAACAATGGCACGGTAGATTTTTCCGGTTTCCTGATCCCTAATCTGGGCGGACAGCCGGGATGCCGCTTTTGAAGTCTTCGCAAGCACCATTACCCCGCCGACGGGCCGATCGAGCCGGTGGACGATCCCGAGGAACACATTCCCCGGCTTGTCGTATTTCTCCTTGAGCCATTCCTTCAAGCTGGACTGCAGATCGGCGTCCCCGCTGTCATCGGCCATGATTGGCATGTTGCGCGGTTTCACGACAACAAGCAGGTGATTGTCCTCATAAAGAATGTCTGGATTCATATCTTCTCCCGTCGTGCAAGCGATGCCCTGATGAAATCCGCAAATAGCGGGTGCGGCCGGTTTGGCCGCGACTTGAATTCCGGATGGAACTGGACGCCCACGAACCATGGGTGACCTGGCAATTCCACGATTTCTACGAGGCGGTCGCTCGGAGAAAGGCCGGTGACGCGCAGGCCGCAACCCTGCAGCTGTTCCCTGAAATGGTTGTTGAATTCGTAACGGTGGCGATGGCGCTCATATATCAGTTCCCGCCCATACACCGCACGCGAGACGGAGCCTTCCGACAGTTTGCATGGATACAGCCCCAGGCGCATCGTGCCGCCCATTTCCTCGATATCCCTCTGTTCAGGCATCAGGTCAATGACGGGGTAAGGGCCGTCGGGTGCGAACTCGGAAGAATTCGCCTTGTCCAGTTTCACTATATTCCGTGAGAATTCGACTACTGCCATCTGCATGCCAAGGCATATGCCGAAAAACGGGACATCATTTTCCCTCGCATATTGCACGGCTGTGATTTTCCCTTCAATGCCACGGTCTCCAAACCCGCCCGGTACAAGAATTCCATCGGATTCAGCCAGTTTGAGGGCCACATTTTCCGGTGTGATATCTTCAGAACTGATCCAATCAATCTCGACTTCGGCGCCATTTGAAATACCGCCGTGAAGCAATGCCTCCGCCACGCTGAGATAAGCATCACGCAGTTCCACATATTTGCCGACCAGTGCGATGCGGACTTTTCTGCTGATATGCCGGACCCGGTCCACCATGGCGATCCAATCGGCCAGATCGGGTTCGATGCACCCCAGTCCCAACCGGCGGCAGGCGGCGTCGGCCAGCCCTTCCTGTTCAAGCATCAGGGGAACTTCATACAGGCTGTCGGCATCCAGGTTCTGGATGACGCAATCCTTGGACACGTTGCAGAATAGCCCGATCTTGGCCTTGATCTCGTCGGAAAGCGCCTTCTCCGTCCGCAGGACGATGATGTCGGGCTGGATGCCAATGCTCAGCAGTTCCTTCACGCTGTGCTGGGTGGGTTTCGTCTTCAGTTCGCCGGACTTGCTAAGGTACGGGACAAGTGTGACATGGATGTACATTACGTTCTGACGGCCCACATCACCCGAGGCCTGGCGGATGGCTTCGAGGAAGGGAAGGCTTTCGATGTCGCCGACTGTTCCGCCGATCTCCGTGATGATGATATCCGGGGCGTCGCTTTTTGCCGATCGGAAAATGCGTTCCTTTATCTCATTCGTGATATGCGGGATGACTTGAATCGTTGCGCCGAGGAAATCCCCTTTGCGTTCCTTGTTGATGACGGACCAGTAAATCTTGCCGGTTGTCACATTGCTGCCCGCACTCAGGTTTTCATCGACAAAACGTTCGTAATGGCCAAGATCGAGATCGGTCTCCGCCCCGTCGTCGGTCACGAAAACTTCACCGTGCTGATAAGGGCTCATGGTTCCGGGATCAACATTGATGTAAGGGTCGAACTTCTGCATGGCCACACGAAATCCGCGTGCCTTGAGCAAACGTCCGAGCGACGCGGCGGTGATTCCCTTGCCTATGCCCGAAACAACGCCCCCCGTGACGAAAATGTATTTGGTCTGCATATACGGGCTACCTCCCTATCTCTGTACGATAAAAAGCAAATATCTCCACTCGAAGAATCCGGAACACGAATCCGACACACTATTATACACGAATCGCATCGATGATTGAATGACCCCGAAGAAAAAGTGTGACCTCGATGAAAAAGTGTGACCCCGATGAAAAAGTGTGACCCCGATGAAAAAGTGTGATCCCGAAGAAAAAATGTGAAATGTAAAAGTGTTCCATTCCCTGGTATCGTTTCATCTTTCCCAAAAGAATGCTTTCCATGACTTGTGTTGCCTGTCAATGGCAACCGTCATCTGAATCTCTTCTTCAGCTCCGCATACTTTTCCATGATTTTCAAAGTGAGCAGCGAAGTCTGGTGCAATCCGGATACCTTTTCAAGAATTCCGGCGGGACCGGATTCTTTTTGCAGCCTGCTCCATTCGAAGTCATCAGCGTCTTCATAAAGCAGGGCTGCCGCTGCTGTTTCCGCAAGGGGTCCGACATCTCCCCCATGCTTTTGAACAAGGAGCGCGGGCCCGATGATTCGTTCGTCGAAAGCAAGTTTCCGATGAGGTTCCCTTGTATTTCGCGCAATGATGTCCTGAACCGACCGATTGCGAAATTTGGAAAGCGAGCGGGCGGCGAATTCACGCTGCTCCTCCGCGTCATACCCGTATTCCATGCACATCGCCCTTCCGACCTCGATATACAGCCGATCCAGCAGGTGCAGGATATCCGGGTCATTCGCGGCATCCGAATAGACAACATATCCCTTCAGCCGGCCCAAATAGGAAATCGCCGCGCTGGCCGAGTTGTATGTATATATCTTGCGGGTCAGGAAATTGTCGAACCCATGCACCGGCACAAGGCCCTTCATGTCAGGCAGGTTGGCTTTCAGGGCCTCTGAACCACACTGGAGAAACGGATAATCCTCGGACTGGATATCAAGGGAATTCCGGCTGTCTTCTATCGTCGTGCAGAATACAGTGGCTTCGGAAAAGCCGAACACATTCCCGGCTCCCGATCTTTCTTCCTCATTCAGCGAAGCCAGGAAGGCCTGCCTGAAGGTCAAGGCAGGATTGCCTGCATTTTCACAAAGTATGACGCTGCATTCCTGCGTCCACCCGTCCTTGCGCGAAATGTACAGATTTGCCAGCCATTGGGCAGCTTCCGCGATATGGGTCCCGCCCACGGAAATGAAAATCAGGCGGGCCTCTTTCAGGATGCCGCCAAGACGCGGATCGCCGGAATGCATTGCGACATAATCCGTCACCCGTACCGGCTCCCGTGTATCTCCGAAGAATCCGACTTCGAAATGGCCCGAATCGCGAAGCTTTTCAATCAGCCCCCGGTCCTTGTCAACAAGGTGGAATCCAAGACCGCTTTCCTGAAGCAGTCTCCCAATGAATCCCCTTCCGGTTTTGCCAGCCCCGATGACTGCGACCCCGCTTTTACCCGCCCCGGTCGCTGCGATCACGCTTTCGTCAGACCCGATCAATGCGATCCCGCTTTCGTCAGCCCCGATCAATGCGATCCCGCTTTCGTCAGCCCCGATCGCGAAGTTTTCGCTCTTGTTCGTCATGAACCCTCCTTGATCCATCCCCTGTTTTTCAGCTGCACGATGCCCTGCCTGATCAAAGCCGCCAACTCACCATCCGCTTCGATCCCGCATACATTGACGAGTATGGAATCGATGCCCTCTTCCTCCCTCATCTTCCTGAGTTCAAGGGCAATCTGGTCGGAAGGTTCATCATAATGGATTGCGGCAGCTATGGCCAGCGAAAGACAAACCGGAAGGCCTCCGTGTTCAAGAACCAGCCTTGCCGGTCCTATCAGCCTGTCTTGCGGACTGAGTTTCCTTATGGGATCCCTGGCATTCCTTTCAATGGAATCCACAATCGTTCTATCCTGAAGCTTTGCAAGGGATGTCTTTCCGAACGTCAGCTGGTCCTCCAGCTTCAGATTGAATTTCCCGGCGAGTGCGGTCCATGTTTCCAGATAAACGCCGGACAGGATTTCAAGTATCTCCAAATCCGCCGCGGCATCAGAAATCAATGAATGGCCCCGGAGGTATCCCAGGTAGGACACGGTGCCATTCGCGGCATTATATGTGTAGAATTTCCGCTCCAGGAATCCTTCAAACGCTTCGATTGGCATGATGCCCTTGATTTCCGGAAGTTTTCCCCTGATGCCCGAGGCATTCACCGGGAGAACCCAGTAATCCTGCACATTGACGGTCAGCGGATCCGC
>CAZFWQ010000024.1:0-16898 GCA_964522755.1 uncultured Oscillospiraceae bacterium
AATGAACGCCGCCATGTGCGGACGCAGCGAGGTCCGTCCATTGAAGGCGGAGATCCGGTCAATGAGTGAAGAGTCGAAAAGGAACCCGTGCTTGACCAGTTCAGCCATGCCGTTGGCGAACTGCCGCTCCGGCAATGTATCAAGAAGGGCTGGGTCCGTGTATACCGCATGAGGCTGGTAAAAGGCGCCGACAAGGTTTTTGCCGGCGGGAAGGTCTACCGCGACCTTGCCCCCGATGCTGCTGTCCACCATCGCCAGCAGTGTCGTGGGTACCTGGACGAATCCTGTTCCGCGCAGGAACGTCGCGGCCGCAAGGCCGGCCATGTCCCCTGTCACGCCGCCGCCAACGGCCACGACGACGTCGCTCCGCGTGAACTGATGCGCAGCGAGTGCCCCGTACAGGCTTGTCAAGGTGCCCAGCGTCTTGTTGGCCTCCCCTTCGGGGAATTCTACCAGAAAAGCATCGCACCCGTTTTTTTGCAGAATTGACGCAAGGCTGCGGCCCATGAGCCCGGCCACCCGGGTCTCGCAGACAACGGCAAGTTTTTTCCCGGGATATTGTTCCTGCAGAATGGCCGGAAGAATCTTGAACAGGCCTTCTTCGATCCGGATTTCATATTGCCTGCCGGATACGCTGACCGCTACCCTGCGAATGCACTGTTGATCTGCCGGATCAGTTGAACCCATGGCGCATTCACAGGTCCGCTGCGGCATATCCGCGGACGTATCCGGGCCTACCCTGCGAATGCACTGTTGATCTGCCGGATCAGTTGAACCCATGGCGCATTCACAGGTCCGCTGCGGCATATCCGCGGACGTATCC
Organism: uncultured Oscillospiraceae bacterium; assembly: GCA_964522755.1. Classification (GTDB taxonomy): domain Bacteria; phylum Bacillota; class Clostridia; order DSM-8532; family DSM-8532; genus JAEWSN01. Next base: position 824 of record CAZFWQ010000024.1, read on the forward strand.
GGGCCTGCACCGCGCATATGCGGCAGCGTTGCGGATTCATGCTGGTCAAACTCATTCAGCATCGGAATTCTCCCGTCCCCGTGTTTCCATACTAATGATCATCATGTTTTGGCACGCCGGACAATTGTTTCCAGCAGGCCTCGAATCCGTATTACCGATTTTCAACAGGGTACCATTGCGGCGGCATCCTGTCAATGCGCACCCGACATGCGCACCCGGCACACCCGGTACACCCGGCACACCCGGTACACCCGGCGCACCCGGCACACCCGGTACACCCCGATGCACCCGGGCATATGAGAACCAGTCGCATGTGCTGCTATCGCATGCCTTTGCGGAGCGAAAGCCTCTTGAACCATTTCACGGTTTCCACAATGGGGATGATGGCCAGTGACAAGCCCGCGACCCACAGCCACTGTCCGGCATCCAGGCTTGTCACTCGGAACAGGGTGTTCAATCCCGGGATGGCGATGACGGCGACCTGCATGACGGCCGCGATGCATATCGCTCCGATCAGGTAGGCGTTCCTGAAGAACCCGAGGCTGAATATGGATTCCGTGGAGGATCTGGCGTTCATGGAATGCGCCAGCTGGATAAAGGCAAGTGTGGAGAACGCCATCGTGATGCCGGTTTCGGGCGACCCATCCGTGATGCCGATGAAAAATGCCATCAGGGTGAGGAAGCCTTCGACAATCCCCTGATAGATGATGCCGGTGCCCACGCCATTGGCAAAGAAGCTTTCAGCGAGGCTGCGCGGCTTGCGCTTCATCAGGCCCCGTTCTGCGGGCTCCATGCCAAGCGCGAGGGCTGGAAGCGTGTCAGTGACCAGGTTCACCCACAGGATGTGGATGGGAAACAGGACCTGCCAATTGAAAAGGGTGGCCAGGAAGAGTGTCAGCACCTCGCCCAGGTTGGAGGAAAGAAGGTATTGAATGGCCTTCCTGATGTTGCCGTAGACCTTGCGCCCTTCTTCGACGGCCGTGACAATGGTGGCGAAGTTGTCGTCGGTCAGCACCATGTCCGAAACGCCTTTGGAGACTTCGGTGCCGGTGATGCCCATGCCAACCCCGATATCCGCCGCCTTGAGCGCCGGGGCGTCATTGACGCCGTCCCCGGTCATTGCGACAACTTTCCCGGCTTTTTTCCAGGCTTTGACGATGCGCACCTTGTGTTCCGGTGAAACGCGTGCATATACGGCGTATTTTTCCACGTCCCGTTCGAAATCCCCATCTGCGATATTGGAGAGTTCGGCACCGGTGATGATTGAACCGCCCTCTGTGAGGATGCCGATTTCACGTGCGATGGCCGCAGCGGTATCCCGGTGATCGCCGGTGATCATGACCGGGATGATGCCGGCTTCCCTGCATACCCTCACGGCTTCGCGGGCTTCCGGACGCGGCGGATCGATCATGCCGGCCAGGCCGACGAAAACAAGCCCATGTTCGCTGATATCGGGCTGAAGGCCGATAGGGGGCCCATCAAGAATCCTGTATCCGAGCGCGAGTACGCGCAGGGCCTTTTCGGCCATCTTCCTGTTTGCCCGGACGACTTCGGCCCTCAATTCCGGCGTAAGCGGCAGAATCTGGCCTTCTAAAAGGATCCGGTCACAGCGGTCAAGCAGGATGTCCGGCGCGCCTTTCGTGATGAAGCGCCAGTTCGTGCCAAATGGGTGAACGGTGGTCATCAGCTTGCGGATCGAATCAAATGGAAGCTCTGCCGTTCGGGGATGCTTTTCCTCCCTCTGGACTTTCAGGAAACCTTTTGCTTCCGCGAAAACCACAAGTGCCGTTTCAGTCGGATCCCCGGTCCAAGAGACCGTGCCGTCTTCCCCGGTCGTGCTTCGGGAATCGTTGCACAGCAGGAAGCCGTCGATGAGGATGTCCTTGCCCCCGTCATCCGCGTCGAACGCATCAACAGGCTCCAATACGCCATTGAGGAAGACTTCTTCAACCGTCATGCGGTTCTGGGTGAGCGTGCCCGTCTTGTCGGAGCAGATGATCTGCGTGCAGCCCAGTGTCTCCACGGCGGAAAGTTTGCGGATGATGGCGTTTCTCGTGGCCATCCTCTTCACGCCCATGGCCAGCACGATGGTGACCACGGCTGGCATGCCTTCGGGAATGGCTGCCACGGCCAGGCTGACCGCGGTGAGGAACATCTCGAGGACGGCGTGGTGATTGAGCAGCCCCACCGCGAAGCTGACTGACGGAATGGCGAGTATGCCCAGGGTGAGTACTTTTCGCAGTTCAGCAAGCTTGATCTGCAGCGGGGTGGCCGTGACGCCTTCCTCTGACAGATGACCTGCAATCTTCCCGACCTCCGTATTCATGCCCGTGGTCGTAACGACCCCCATGCCCCGGCCATACGTGACATGGCAGCCGGAAAAAGCCATGTTGGTGCGGTCTCCGAGTACGGCGCCCTCCTCTTCGATGGCCGCCGTGATCTTTTCAACAGGAACGGACTCGCCCGTCAGCGCCGCCTCCTCGATTTTCAGCGAGGCGGATTCCAACAGCCGCAGATCAGCCGGGATGACATCTCCTGCCTCCAGCAGCACAAGGTCCCCGGGAACGAGGTCCTGTGTCTTGATGCGGGCCACTTGCCCGTCCCTCATGACTCGGACGAAGGGAACCGACATTTTTTTCAGCGCTTCCAGTGCCTTTTCAGCCTGTGCTTCCTGCATCACGCCCATGACGGCATTGATGACGACCACGCCGAGGATGATGAACGCATCTGCCGCCTCACCCATTATCAGTGATATCGCGGCTGCGGCAATCAGGATGACGATCATCACATTGGCAAACTGCTCCGCAAAACGAAGGAGGATCGTTTTCCTCTTTCCTTCCTTCAAAATGTTCAGGCCAAATATTGCCTTGCGTTCTTCGGCTTCGGCGGCAGGCAATCCGGATAACCCAGTCTTGAGTGCAGCCAGCGCATCTTCCGGTGTCAGCATGTGAAATGGCCTTTGCTCCGACATGAATGTCCTCCCTCAATAGAAATTCCCTTGCAGTGGCATCATCAAGAAAATCAATGCCTGCACTTTGTTTGTGCTTTCACATGGTCTATACCCTCGTATGGCATAAGCCATCATATGATTCCCACTCTCGCATGAATTCATTCCAGCGCACGCTTCAGGCGGCAGGGTCCTGTCCCAATGACGACGAATGGGCCGGAATCCTGCCTGAGAGCTTCCGACCGACCGTAGATGCCAATATGAATTCGACCAGCAGAAAAGCAGGTATGGCAATCAATACGGCTGTTAGTGAGTATTGTATGGACAGCCAGCCTCCCAGCATCGGTGAAAGTCCCCACCCGATGCTGCCGATGAGCGTCTGGATTCCGTACATGGAGCCCATCTGGCTCCGGTCGATACGGCATGTCACAGCCCCCATCAGGACAGGCTCGATTCCGCAGACGAAGAACATCATCACCCCGTAATTGATCATCATCAACCAGATGGACTGGATGAAGCCGAGTGGAATGCCCAGGATGCACCCGGCCAGCGCGTAGAACCGCAGGAGTTTCATCCGGTCGCGCCTGTCGCCCAGTTTTCCAAGCATGATGCCCGATACGGCCATCATCATGCTGATGAAGGCGTTCACGAGGCCGGTGGTTCCGGCTGCCCCGTCCAGCGTCTGCATTTTCATCTGGATGAAAATAGGCATGTACGGACCGAAGACAGAGGTGGCAAACCGCAGTATCAGCAAAAGAAGCATGGCCGCGATGAACCACCCCTGCAGCAGGAAAGAGCCTCTGATTCCGGGTTTGGCCTGGAGTGCCGCCTTGCCGGATTCTGCCCGTGAGAGCGGTTTTCGTTCCGCGCTGTCCTGGATGAGGAAGGTGACGACCAAAGCGTCCACGAACAAAAAGAGGGCTCCCACCATGAAACTGCTGCGGTATCCGAGCCACTCGGCCATCAGACCGCCCAGTGCAGGGCCTATGGATGCGCCGATGGCCGTGGAAGACGCGAGAAATCCAAGTGAGTATCCAAGGCGGTTTTCCGGCACCGTGGAGGCGACAAGCGCGGAGGATGCGGTGATGGTCCCTGTGAATACGCCCTGAATCATGCGAAGCGCAACAAGCTGCCATATCTGGGTTGCCAGGCCAAGGCCCAGCATGATGACGCTGCCGAACAGAACGGCGCGCAGCAGCATCAGCTTCTTTCCGAACCTGTCGGCAAGCCGGCCCCAGACAGGCGCCATCAGGCCCAGCGATATGGCCGGCCCGGCACTCAAAATGGCCGCATAAAGCTTGATCTGCGCCGGGTCCGACATCCCGAGTTCCTGAATGTAGTAGACCATGAAAGGCAGGCCGAAACTGAAACTCATGATGGAGATGATTTGCGTGAACCAGACACTATAGAGGTTTAGCCGCCAACGTTCCATGAAACCCGCTTCCCGTGGAGACCCTGCCCAGGGGGCATGTCATGGTCCGCTGCCAGTCGCAAATGGCATGATGGGCGGACTTCCTCACTTCGCGCCTTCGCCGAAGAATTCGTCGTAGATTGCGATGACTGCACGATCCACGTCTTCTTCGCTTACGCCGAACATGATGCTCACTTCGGAGGATCCCTGGTTGATCATGCGTATGTTGATGGCGTTTTGCGCCAGAGCCTTTGACACGCGCGTCGTGACGCCGATCCGGTGCTTCATGCCTTCGCCCACCACCATGACCAGCGCGAGGTTGTATTCGAAACTGATGCTGTCCACCCGCAGTTCCTTGGAAACGCGTTCCATGATGCGGCTTTTCTTGCCATCATCCAGAAACTGGTTGCGGACAATGATGGAGATGTCGTCAATCCCGGAGGGCATGTGCTCGAACGGGACGAACTCTTCCTCCAGAATCTGCAGCACTTTGCGGCCGAAGCCGATTTCCCTGTTCATCATGTACTTGTTGATGTTGATGCTGCAGAACCCCTTGTCGCCCGCTATGCCGGAAAGCGGGATGTCAAAGCCCTCCGAGCGGACCGGCGCTATCATGGTCCCATGCGCGTCCGGATTGTTGGTGTTGCGGATATTGACGGGAATTCCCCGCTGGAAGACAGGTTCAAGGGTTTCCTCATGCAGGACCGTGAACCCCGCGTAAGACAGTTCCCGCATTTCCCGGTACGTCAGCTCGGAAATCGGCGCCGGATTCCTGATGATGCGGGGATTGGCGACAAACACGGAATCTACGTCCGTGAAATTCTCGTACACTTCCACTTCAAGGGCAGCCGCGAGGATGGAACCGGTGATGTCGGACCCGCCCCGGGAAAAGGTGACCACGTCTCCTGACAGGGAGTAGCCGAAGAATCCGGGAAAAACGACGATGCCGTCTATCTCCTTCAGCTTGGCAAGGTTCTTGAATGATTGCGGCAGAACGCGCGCGTTGCCGTATTCGTCGCTCAGGAAAAGCCCCACGTCCTTCGGGTTCACGTAATGCGCGCGATGACCGGTTTTCCGGAGGTACTGCGCAACAAGCCGCGCGGCGTTGTCTTCCCCGGCCGCCTTCATGCGGTCCATGAATTTCGCGTCGGAATCGTACCCCATCACCATGCGCGTCCGCAGGTTGTTCTCGATATCGCGAATCACCTCGTCGTCAAGGTTCAGATCGCGGGCGATTTCAGCGAAACGCAGCGCGATGTTCGACAGGACGGACTCGTAATCCTTGTTTTTCAAGTATTTGTCCGCGCATTCGATAAGCATGTCCGTGATTTTCACGTCTTTGTCAAAACGTTTTCCGGGTGCGGAAACCACGACGATTTTCCGCTCCGGGTCCGACGTGACGATTTGGCAGACCTTGCGAATCTGCTCCGCGTTGGCCATCGACGTGCCGCCGAATTTGCATACCTTCATGATGTCCCTCCATGATCAGCTCAGGAGCGTTACTGTTTCACGGGCGATGGCGAGTTCCTCGTTGGTCGGTATGACAAGCGTCCTGACCCTGGCCGTGTCGGTGCTGATGTCGCGCTCGTCTCCCTTCAGGGCGTTTTTGGCGGGATCCACGGAAACACCCATGAAATCCAACCCTTTTGTGGATTCATAGCGTACGAAGGGGTTGTTTTCCCCGATGCCGGCCGTGAATACCACCGCATCCAGGCCGTTCATGGCCGCGCCATACGCGCCGATGAACTTGCAGACCTGGTAGTTGAAAATCGAAAGTGCCAGTTTCGCGCGTTCATTGCCAGCCTTCAGTGCATCTTCCAGATCTCGGAAATCGCTGGAAACACCGGAAATTCCGAGCATGCCGGACTGCTTGTTCATGATGGCGTCCATCTTCTCGGCGCTGATTCCTTCCTTCCTCATCAGGAAGGTGACGACGGCCGGATCGATGGTTCCGCAGCGGGTGCCCATGGCCAGGCCATCCAACGGCGTGAATCCCATGGACGTGTCCAGTACTTTTCCGCCGCTGATTGCCGCCAAGGAAGAACCGTTGCCCAGATGGCAGGTGACCAGCTTCAGCTCTTCGATCGGCCTGCCGAGAAAGGCGGCCGCACGCTGCGCCACATACTTGTGAGACGTGCCATGGAACCCGTATTTGCGCATCTTGTATTTCAGGTAGTATTCGTAGGGAAGCGCGTACATATAGGCATAGTTCGGCATGGTCTGGTGAAATGCCGTGTCGAATACGGCAACCTGCTTCGTGGAGGGCATGATTTCCTGGCAGGCACGGATTCCCGTGATATTGGGCGGATTGTGGATGGGCGCGAGTTCCGCGCACTCTTCAAGGATTTTCATGACATCCTCGTCGATGATGACGGATTTGAAGAATTTCTCTCCGCCATGCACGACGCGGTGTCCCACCGCGGTGATCTCGTCCATGGACGAGATGACGCCGCAGGTCTCTCCGGTCAGTTCCCTCACGACTTCGACGATGGCATCGGAGTGGCGCCTGATGACTGCCGTGCGGACGGTTTCCCTCCCGTCGTGGGCCTTCTGCTTGACGATGGCGCCGTCCAGACCGATGCGGTCGCACAGGCCCTTGGCCAGGACCACGTCGTTCTTCATGTCGATGAGTTGGTACTTCAGGGAGGAACTCCCCGCGTTGATGACCAGAATGTCCATATCAGCTTCCTCTCCAAAACGGCATATCGCCGCATCCTGCAGGCAAGTAAAGGGACGGCCCGAAATCAGCCCTGAACTTCACGCGAAAGTGAATCAGGCCTTGTTGCCCTGCGCCTGTACGGCTTTGATGCCCTGCGCCTGTACGGCGGTGATGGCGGCAACGCCCACGATGTCTTCGGCGGAACAGCCGCGGGACAGGTCGTTGACAGGCTTGGCGATTCCCTGAGTTATCGGGCCATACGCTTCGGCGTTCGCAAGCCTTTGGGTGAGTTTGTATGCGATGTTGCCGGCATTGAGGTCAGGGAACACAAGGACGTTGGCCATTCCCTTCAGGGGGCTCGCAGGAGCCTTTGATGCCGCTATGTCGGGGACGATGGCTGCATCCACCTGCAGTTCGCCGTCCAGCAGCAGGTGCGGGGCCTTTTCCCTTGCCAGGCGCGTGGCTTCGACCACTTTGTCCACCAGCGGGTTCTTTGCGCTGCCGTAACTGGAATAAGACAGCATGGCGACCCTGGCTTCGGTTTCAAGGAGGTTTTCGCACGTGGCCGCGGAGGCGATGGCAATTTCAGACAGTTCATCGGCTGATGGATTTTCCACGAGGCCGCAGTCGGAATAAACAAAAGAACCATTTTTCCCGTATTCGCAGCCGGGCACGTCCATGATCATGAAGGAGGATACCAGTTTTGCACCGGGAGCCGTTTTCAGTATTTGCAGCGCGGGCCTGAGCGTATTGGCGGTGGAATTGATGGCGCCGGAGACCATGCCGTCTGCTTCACCCTTCTTCACCATCATTACGCCCCAGTAAAGCGGGTTCTTCATTGTCTCGCGTGCCTGTTCCGGCGTGACGCCCTTGGATTTCCGCATCTCAAGAAATGTTTCCGCATAGGAATCGAATTTATCGGATGTTTCCGGGTTCACGAAGGTGGCTTTGGAAAAATCCAGGCCTTTGCCGAGGACTTCCATTTTCTGCCTGTCTCCGACAAGGACGACATGGGCAAAGCCTTGTTCCAGGATCATGGCAGCCGCCGTAAGGGTCCTGATGTCCGTTGATTCAGGCAGCACGATGGTTTTCCTGTCGGAAGCGGCTCTTTCTATAATCCGTTTCAGAAATGAGCTCATTGATGGTGTTCCTCCCCGCTTGGCGGCAAATTCAAAACAATCTACATTATATCATGCTGTTTTTTGTATACAAGACAACCAACATAAAATGGTATCTGATAATAGGATTAGGTCTAAACTGGTTCATCCGGGACATTGCCGGCAAAGGCAAGAGAGAGCGATGAACCACCCGATTCACGAATTCACGATGAAATATAAGCAACAGCCAAGCCGATTCATATGCTGTGGTCGGAAACGGGCATTTTCTTCCTCTGCATGCTTTGGTTGACGGCTTCTTTCAGCAGGTCCACGTTCTTGCCCGCGATGGTGCGGATGCTGGCGGAGGTTTCCGCAAGCAGGCGGTGCAGCTCGTCGATTTCCATGTACCGCTTCACCTTCAGCGTGGTTGTCTTTGCCAGTTCCGCTTCCCCGTACACGAAATGCCGGATTGCCTTGTATGGGGATACGGTCTTGTTGAATTCGCGTATGGCGCCGATAAGAAGCCGGTGAATGAATTCCTCGTCTCCGGCGGGGTGCTCGGGAAGGGCGTCACGGTCCACCACGATGCGCGCGCAGACCTCCACATCGCCTGATTCCCCCCGTTCGCCCCATACGATGGACTCCTTCACATAGGCAATCTGGTTGAGCAGGACTTCCATTTCCTCAGGAAACACTTTTTTCCCGGTTTTCAGCACAATCATCGATTTGGAGCGACCGGTCACGTGCAGGAGGCCAAGACGGTCAAACCGGCCGAGGTCCCCCGTGTGGAACCATCCGTCCCGGATGGCCTCGTTTGTGGCTTCGGCATCCTTCCAGTACCCGATCATCACCATTGGGCCGCGTACCACGATTTCACCGGTTCCAGAGGCATCAGCGCCGTAAATGCCCATTTCGACTTCGGGCAGCGGTTGTCCGCAGGTGCCGGGCCTCCGGATGCGGTCGTTGCAGCCGGCGATGACCGGGGCGGTTTCCGTGAGGCCGTAACCCTGGTAGACCTTGATTCCTATCCCTTCATACCATTTTGTGACAATCGGATCCATGGCCGCGCCTCCTGCAATCATGAGGCGCAGTTTTCCGCCGAAGGACGCGTGGACTTTCGCGAAAAGCTTCCTGCGCAGGTCAATCCCCGCGAGTTTCAGCACGCGTGCGACCTTCATGCCGGTTGCCATTTTTTTCTCCATGCCTGTTTTGCGGGCTTCGTCCAGCACGCGTGACCGGAATTTTTCAAAAATGAGCGGTACGCCAACCAGGAGGGCGGGCTGATAATCCACGAGGTTTTTCGACAGGAATTTCAATCCGTCGCTGATGGCCACCGTCATGCCATGGTTCAGGGAGAAAAGGAGGCTGCACGTGTTTTCAAACGTGTGGTGGAGCGGCAGCACCGACAGGACGGATTCCCCGGGAACAGCGCGGACGATTCCGGACAGCGCCCGGACATCCGCGCACAGGTTGCGGTGCGACAACATGACGGCCTTGGATGTGGCGGATGTCCCGGATGTGAAAAGCAATATCTTCATGGCCTCGGGATCGATGACGGCGTCAAGGTAAGTACGGTCACCCGCCGCGAGGCTTTTTGCGCCCGAAGCCATCAGGCAATCCATTTTCAGAAAGCGCGCGTCCGGGTCGGGCTGATCGGTTTCTCCCGTGCCGTTCATGCGGATATAGTGGCGAACGCGCTTGTTTCGCCCCGACAACACGCGGATGTCCTCCTCGAAGGCCCCGCTGTAAAAAAGGGCGTCCACTTCTCCCCGGACCAGCATGGATTCGATTTCAGCCGCGGGAAGCATTCGATCCAGCGGGATGACGACTCCGACCCCATTGGCCGCGGCAAGGTAGGACAATGCCCATTCATACCGGTTTTCACCAATGACGGCAATGTTGCCTCCCAAAAGGCCGAGGGAGGTCAATGCGGTTCCCAGTTCGTTCATTTCCCTTAGAAAAGACTTATAGCTTTTTTCAATGATCTCGGCCTGGGGGGTATGGCGGAAACGGAAAGCGGGATACTGCGCGTACCGGACGGCCGAATCACGAATCATGTCCCTGAGGGTGTCGAATGGCCTGGTCCTGTACATTGGTTTCCCGCGATGTATTTTTGTGATTTCAGCACAATCGGACATATTGATCATCCTCCGTTTTCATGTCGGCAGGCTTGGAATGCAAGGTTTCAGCTGCATGGACTGTGGCCGGTTCCCGCATCCGGATGGCAGAAGGGCAACGATATCATTGCGCTTCGAATGGATGAAACGTATTGTGGATTCACCATGTCAACCTTCATGCATCATAGTTGAATTATAGTTGAATCATATCATTGCGGGCTCATTCTGTACAGTTGGGAACCAATCGTCGTGTGGATATCGTGTGTTTTTCCTGAATGCGGAACGATTATCGGCGCCACGATGCGGGGAGCTCGCCGTCCGGTGCCCAAGCCGGATGAAAAGCGGGATGGAAGGCACAAAGGAAGGCAACAATGGAAGGCACGATGTATTGCATTCTGCGGTTGTTTTGGGTATATTGTATCAATGAATGAAAGGCAGGTGACGCCCAACCTTCTGTGATGCGCCTCACAGGCGCGCAAGGTTGGCAGGCAGCATGGGCAAACTTCTTCGCCGGTTTCAGAAACAGGCATCAAGCCTACCTCCACCCATCGTGGTTTTCTTCAGTTTCTTCCTGGTCATCCTGATAGGCGCAATCCTCCTCACGCTGCCAATCGCCAGCGAAACCCGTCATGTCACGTCATTCATCGACGCGTTGTATACTTCGACTTCAGCCACCTGCGTTACAGGCCTGGTGGTGTTCGACACGGCCGACTACTGGTCGCGGTTCGGGGAGGTCATCATCCTCCTGCTGATTCAAATCGGCGGCCTCGGCCTCATCACCCTCATGACATTCTTCATGTCCGTCATGGGAAGGAAATCCGGGCTCAAGACCATGATTCTGGCGCAGGAATCGCTCAACACCTTCGACTGGCAGGATTCCATCCGCCTTATCCGCGGCGTCGTGATTGTCGTGTTCGGCCTCGAATTCATCGGCACGGTGCTCCTGGCCATTGCGTTTGTCCCGCAATTCGGGGCCATTGGCTTGTATTACGGCGCGTTCCATGCCGTTTCCGCATTCTGCAACGCAGGTTTTGACGTGCTCGGAGGTTTGAAGAGCATGTCGGATTACAACGGCAATCCGCTGATCCTGTACACCATCGACGGCCTGATCATGGTGGGCGGCCTCGGATTCATAGTCTGGCAGGATATCTGGTCTTACAGGAAAACCCGGAAACTACAGATACATTCCAAGCTGGTCCTTATTATTTCAGCCGTGCTTTGGATCGGCGGGGCTCTTTTCATTTATATCGTTGAACGGCAGAATGTGAACACCCTGGGATCCATGACCTCGTCGGAACAGGTGAATGCGGCCTTCTTCCTGTCCGTCAATGCCCGTACGGCCGGTTATGCGTCATTCGACCTCAATGCGATGAATGACGTGACGAAAGTGTTCACTTCGGTCCTCATGTTCATCGGGGCTGCTTCCGGTTCCACCGGCGGCGGAATCAAGGTGAACACCCTGGGGGTGATCATCATCGCACTGGTGAGTGTTGTCAGGGCAAGAGAACAAATCGTCTTCAACAAACGGCACATACCAACGTCAACGGTTCTTAAGGCGTTTACCGTCATGTTATTGTCCGGTACACTGCTGCTCACGGTCACCATGCTGATTTCACTGATAAATCCAGAATTCAGGCTGGTCAACTCCCTGTTTGAGTCGACATCCGCATTCGGCACGGTGGGACTGTCCATCGGGATGAGCTACTCTCCTGATTATGGAACAATTTCTAAAATAATCCACATCCTTACAATGTTCATAGGACGCGTCGGCCCCATGACCTTTGCCATCACCCTGACCCTTGGGAAACGCCGCGGAAACGACATTGTGTACCCCGATGGAAAGATTGTCGTGGGTTGAACCGAGTCATCCGATTGTTGTACAAATATGAAATATAAAGGAGACCACAATGAAAACTGCCGCCATCATCCTGTTCGTCCTCACCTATGCCTCGCTGCTCGTTTTCCCGAAAATCAGAGCCTACATCGCCCTCGCATCTGCCTCCATCTTCGTCATCGCAGGTATCCTGCCCATCGGCAAGGTGTTTTTCGCGGTGGACTGGAACGTCATACTGATGATTGCCGGAAGCATGGGAGTCGTTTCGCTGTTCATCGACTCGAAAATGCCGGAATTGCTGGCGGACAAAATCATTGACAAGATGCCCGATGTCAAGTGGGCGGTCATTTCACTTTCCCTTTTCGCCGGCATCATATCGGCCTTTGTCGACAATGTCGCCACTGTGTTGATGGTAGCCCCGGTTGCCTTGACCATCGCGAAGAAACTCAAGATTTCCCCTGTTCCAAGCATCATCGCCATTGCGGTTGCCTCAAACCTCCAGGGTGCGGCTACACTTGTGGGAGATACCACTTCCATCCTGCTTGGCGGGTACGCGCGTCTTGATTTCCTGGTTTTCTTCGTCTTCCAGGGAAAACCCGGCATGTTCTGGGTTGTGCAGGCCGGCGCCGTCACATCCACGCTGGTTCTGCTCTACATGTTCAGGAAACAAAACCAACCCATCAGCCCGATGAAAGACGCAACCGTGCAAGATTATTTTCCCACATGGCTGTTGGGAGGAATGGTCGGGTTGCTCATCCTCGCTTCCTTCATTCCGGGCAAAATCAGCATCACCAACGGCCTGATATGCGTGGGGCTGTTCGTGGTCGGTCTGATTCGGCAATACTTCATCAAGAAGGATCATAAACTCACACTGAAGGCCATCAAGGAGATAGACTATTTCACCATCATGCTCCTGGCCGGCCTCTTCGTCGTGATCGGCGGCATCACGGAAACCGGCCTTATCAACGACATCAGCCGTATTTTTGTCGGTATCGGCAACAACAACCTGTTCATCATCTTCACAGTGATTGTCTGGGCTTCGGTCTTCTTCTCCGCCTTCATCGACAATATTCCCTATGTGGCCACCATGCTGCCGGTTGTAGGCGGCATTGCCGCCATGATGAACATAGACCCCAATATCCTGTATTTCGGACTTCTCACCGGAGCGACACTGGGAGGCAACCTCACCCCCATCGGCGCGTCAGCAAACATAGCCGCTCTTGGCATCCTCCGCAAGGAAGGGTATCAGGTAAGCGCCTGGCAATTCATGAAAATCGGCATTCCGTTTACGATGGCTGCCGTCATCACCGGATATCTGATGATATGGTTCATCTGGCGCTGATCAATGAGGCGCAAGGGCAATGTCAATCTCAAGGTTTCTGGTTATTCAATGTCAAGGTTTCTGATTATTCAATGTAAAGGTTTTTGATTATTCAATGTAAAGGTTTCTGGATAAGTGCAGTTCTTTGCATGTGAAGATATTCCGGTGAACCTGCAATGAAAAGGGGCGGTCTCAAACAAGTGTTTGAGACCGCCCCTTTTGTGTGACCAGACAGGCTCAGTTCGCCGGTTTCGGATTGAACAGGTACTTCGCCAGTTCGGAATCCGGGCTGATGAAGATGGTGGTGTCATTGTCGATGATTTTGCCATAGGCCTGCAGGGTGCGCCAGAAGGCATAGAACTCGGTATCTGTGTTGTATGCCTCCGCATAGATGCGAAGGGCTTCGCCGTCGCCTTCACCCTTGGTCTTTTCTGCTGTCTGATAGGCCTGCGCCTCTATGATGGTGGCATTCTTGCGGGCTTCGGCAAGAATGGTCCGGGCTTGTTTCTGACCGTCCGCCCTGTACTGGGTGGCAACGGCCTGGCGCTCGGAACGCATCTGCTCATAGATGCTTGGATTGGTTTCCTCCGGATATTCGGTCCGCTTGATGCGGATGTCCACCACGGAAATACCGTAAGGATTCATCTGGCTGTTGATGTAGTCGCGAACACTGAACAGCATTTTGTTGACGTACGCTTTGTCGGCAACCAGCTGCTTTGCCTCGATTTTACCGATCTCCTCCCGCATGCGGGAATAGATGTACTCGTCGATGCGCTGGTGGGCCGCGCTCTGCGTGCCGATGCTGCTCAGGAACAGGGCTGGGTTTTCAATGCGCCACTGGGCGTTGTTGTCCAGCAGGATTTTCTTCTTGTCCTTCGTGAAAACTTCCTCGATGGCCGTGTCGTAGGTCAGGAGCATGTTGGTGTAATGCTGGGCGCTCTGGATGAAAGGCGTCTTGAAAAACAGCCCCTTGCCGGCTTGTATCTTCACTCCGGCATACTTGGGATTTTCCCTGAGGGCGAGCATGGTCGGAGAATTCGCGTCGTCCACGATGATTCGGACGATTTTCTCAAATTCCGTTACCACAACCTGTTCGCGCTCCCCCACCATGAAGGTGAAGGTGGACAGGATGATGACCAGGATGATAAGGAGGCCGGTGATGACCCCGGTCGTCACAAGCAGGTTTTTCACGCCCTTCGGCATGGAACCGGATGATTTCTGCTGCTTGTATTGCTGTTTGAACTCAAACGGGTTGAAATTATCTGACATGCAAAAACTCCTTTCCGCCTAATTGGCAGTGCCTTGCGGTGCGAGGGGCGGCACATCCGTGCCTGTTGAGGAGGAACCGGTTGTCGTCGTACCTGCCGTTCCGTCCAGCGGCAGGTATTTCAGGGTGTCCCCATTGTCTTTCATGATATATACCTTGGCATTTGGCAAAACAGTTTCCATCACTTCCAGATACATGCGTGTGCGCGTTACTTCCTTGCCGAGTACGTACCGCTCCAGCACCTGCTTGAAATTCTCCACGTCGCCCTTTGCTTCCGCGATGCGCTTTTCCTTGTAGGACTGCGCCTGGTTCAGGATTTCCTGGGCAAGGCCTTCCGCTGCCGGAACGATTTCGTTTGCAGTTTTCCTGGCTTCGTTGATGAAACGCGCCATGTCTTCACGGGCCTTGATCACGTCGTCAAACGCCTCCGTCACTTCGGTGGGTGCATAGACGGACTGAAGCGCGACTTTCGTGACCTCGACGCCAAGCTGGTACGCATCGCAGATGGCCTGCAGGTCATCACGGATTTCCGTCTGGACCACGTCTTTCTGATCCGTCAGGACATCGTCAAGCGTGTGCGAGGCCACCACGCGGCGTATGGCGGATTCGGCGACGATGCGCAGGCTTCCTATCGGGTCGTCGACCATGAACAGGAAGTCATGCACGTTCTTGATCCGGTACTGGATGACCGTCTCCGTGTTCACGAGGTTTTCATCACCGGTAATCATCAGTGCCTCTTCCGGAACGGATACGAATTGGGAACTTCCGGTAGAGCTTCCGACAGATTCCGTCCGATAGCCGATTTCCAGGGTGCGTACAGTAGCCGCGTTGACGATTTCCACCGTTTCAATCGGATACGGCAGGTGCCATTTGAGTCCGGCCTGCTCATCGGTGCGGATATAGGCGCCGAAGCGCAGGATGACGCCTTGTTCGCCACCGTCGGTTTTCAGCGTGTAGATTCCCGTGCTGAGCCAGATCCCGATCACCACCAGCAGCACGAGCGCCAGGGTGACGACGGACAGTTGCAGTTTCTTCATGCAGGTCTCCTTTCCTTGTCTTGAGTGATATCGGATGATTCGATCCATATCATGATACCATCGGGCGGCAGGTTTGTCTGCCTTCGGGATATTCATGCCGCCAATGCGTTCACTCGTTCCGGGTTGATGCGTTCACTCGTTCCGGGTTAATGTGTTCGCTCGTTCCGGGTTAATGTGTTCACTCGTTCCGGGCCAATGCGTTCACTCGCTCTGTGGCAGCTACCAGATCGGCGAGTGCCCGTTCCGCCAATTGTGCATTTTTCATTCGTTTGTCCTTGAATTTACCATATATGGGGTCCATGATGCCGAAGTTGACATTCATCGGCTGGAATTTCCGATTGAGCGGATTGGATATGTAACGTGCAAGGCAGCCGATGGCAGTTGT
>CAZFWQ010000024.1:16908-20580 GCA_964522755.1 uncultured Oscillospiraceae bacterium
CCGGAAGGGCAAGCGATTCTCCGCCCAGCGCGAGAAGAGCGGCGTTCACACCGCTCAGCCAGCCGGAAGCCGCGGATTCCACATATCCCTCCACCCCGGTCATCTGCCCTGCGAAGAACAGGCCTTCGCCGTCACGGAGCATGTACGTGTCGGTCAGCAGCTGCGGCGCATTCAGGAAGGTATTGCGGTGCATGACGCCGAATCGCTCGAACAAGGCGGATTCAAGGCCCGGTATCATCCTGAAGACACGCTGCTGTTCCCCCCATTTCAGGTGGGTCTGGAATCCGACAAGGTTGTAGAGGGAAGCGGCGGCATCATCCTGACGCAGCTGGACGACGGCATATGCTTCACGGCCTGTGGCCGGGTCGGTCAATCCGACCGGTTTCAGCGGGCCGAAACGCATCGTGTCCACCCCGCGGCGTGCCATGCTTTCGACGGGCATGCACCCCTCGAAAATGCGATCTTCCTCAAAGTCTTTCAGTGAAACGGTTTCCGCTTCCAGAAGCGCCTGCCTGAAGGCAAGGTACGTTTCCCTGTCCATCGGGCAGTTGATGTAGTCGTCGGAGCCTTTCCCGTACCTGGAGGCACGGAAGGCCCTTTCCATGTCGATGGTTTCGGCGCGGACGATGGGAGCCGCCGCGTCAAAGAAAAACAGCACCGCTGCACCCACGCGGTTCGCTATGTCGGCCGAGATGGCATCCGTGGTCAACGGGCCCGTGGCAATGACCGTGATGCCTGATTTCGGAAGCCTGTCGACTTCCTGTTCTTCGACCGTGATGAGCGGATGATCCCGGAGCGCTCCGGTGATGGCATCTGAAAAAGCATGCCTGTCCACTGCGAGGGCCCCGCCGGCAGGAACAGCCGCAGCGTCGGCTGCCCGCAAGATCAGTGAACCGAGGCGCCGGAGTTCCTCCTTGAGCAGGCCTGAAGCATTTTCCAGCTGGTTCGACCGCAGGGAATTGCTGCAAACCAGTTCCGCGAAGGCATCCATGTGGTGGGCAGGTGTTTTCCGGCCCGGTTTCATTTCCGTCAGGCGGACAGGGACGCCGAGGCGGGCAATCTGCCAGGCGGCTTCACATCCCGCAAGGCCCGCACCGATTACATGCACTGTATTCGCGGGACATGCATCCGGGTCATTGGACAGGGAATCGTTCATTCGGAATCCTTTCATATGGAACAGGGTAATCGGGTATCAGGAGAAAGGACATCAACATCATTCGAGTCATTGACATCCATATCGTGCGGCAGGGATATTCATGTCATTCTGCAGATTCCACCACCGGAAGCGTTTTCTTGCGGGTGCCGCGCTTCGGCTTTTCCTCCCCTTCCTTTCTCTCCCCGGCCTCGGCATAATCGCAGGCGGCATTGCTGCATTTCAAATCCGTGATGCCCGCCTTTGTTTTGGCCGTAAGGAAATTCCCGCATTTGGGGCAGTCCTTGCCGGCAGGCAAGTCCCAGCTGAGGAAAGTGCAGGCCGGGTATTTCTCACAGCCCAGGTATCTGCGGTTTTTCTTTGTCTTGCGATGCACGACGCGGGCGCCGCACAGAGGGCACTTGACCCCGGAATCCTCAAAAAACGGTTTCGTGTTCTTGCATTCGGGAAATCCGGGGCATGCGAAGAATTTTCCGAACCGTCCTGTCTTGATGACCATGTTCCTGCCGCACAGTTCGCACAGCTCATTGGATTCCTCTACGGGCATCGCCACTTTCACGATGTTTTTCTCGGCGGACTTCACGGTTTCCTTGAACGGGGTGTAGAATTCCTGAAGAAGGTCGCGCCACCGGATGGAGCCTTCTTCCACCGTGTCCAGCTTGTGTTCCATGTCGGCCGTGAAGTTGACGTTGACAATGTCGCTGAAATTGTCGCACATCATCTGGTTCACGATCCTGCCCAGTTCCGTGGGGAAAAGGGTCTTTCGTTCACGCTCGACATACCCGCGGGTGATGATGGTCCCGATGGTGGGGGAATAGGTGGACGGGCGTCCGATGCCATTTTCCTCCATTGCCTTTACGAGCGTGGCCTCGGTGTAGCGCGGAGGCGGCTGGGTGAAGTGCTGCTCGGGCAGCAGCTTTTCGCACTTCAAAGCTTCCCTCTCCGTCAACTGGGGCATGGACTGGTCTTTCTCTTCCTGCCCATCATCCGTCCCCTCGATATAAAGTGCCATGAACCCTTTGAAAACCAGTTTAGAGCCGGAGGCGCGGAAGTTCCAGGTTTCCGCGGCATTTTTTTGCAGGGCGTCGATATCAATGGAAAGGGTGTCATATATGGCCTGCTCCATCTGTGAAGCAAGGAAGCGCTCCCAGATCAGCCCGTAGATTTTCATTTGTTCCGGAGTCAGGCTGCCTTCCAGGCTTTCCGGGGTCCTGTCGACATAGGAAGGCCTTATGGCTTCGTGGGCGTCCTGTGCGGCGGATTTGGTCTTGTATTTCCGGGCAGTGCCGGGCATGTACGCCTCGCCGAAAGTTTCTCCGATGTATCGGCGCGCTTCGGCCAGCGCATCGTCGGAAATGCGGACCGAGTCGGTGCGCATGTAGGTGATCAGGCCGACAGCACCTTCTCCGGGCAAGTCGACGCCTTCGTACAGCTGCTGGGCTACCATCATGGTGCGCTGCGTGCTGAAGCCGAATTTGCGCGATGCATCCTGCTGCAGCGTGCTGGTGATGAAAGGGGGTGCCGGGGAACGTTTCCTTGTTCCCTTCTTCACCTTGGCCACGGAGAACGCAGCATCCGCTGCGCCCTTCAACACCCGGTCCGCATCGGTTTCGTTCTTGAGGTCGGCCTTCCTGCCGTTCTTTCCGTGGAAATGGGCGGTAAAGCGTTCCCCCGACTGTTTTTCCAGCAAAGCATCCAGGCTCCAGTATTCTTCTGGCCTGAACCGCTCAATTTCCTCTTCCCTGTCGCAGATGATGCGTGTCGAGACGGATTGCACGCGTCCGGCGCTGAGGCCCTTGCGGACTTTCTTCCAAAGAATCGGGCTCAGTTCGTATCCCACGATGCGGTCAAGGATGCGGCGGGCCTGCTGCGCGTCCACCAGGTTCATGTCTATGGCACGGGGATTCAGTACGGCCGTTGTCACGGCATTTTTCGTGATTTCGTTGAAAGTGACGCGGCACTCGGATTCCGGCGCGATATTCAGGATTTTTGCGAGATGCCATGAAATGGCTTCCCCCTCCCGGTCAGGGTCGGTTGCGAGGTAAACGCGTTCCACCTCTTTCGCATCTTCCTTCAGGCTCCTGATCAGTTCGCCCTTTCCCATGATGGTGATATACATCGGTTCGAAATTACGGCTTACGTCTACACCGAGATGGCTCTGCGGCAAGTCCCGGATATGTCCCATGGAGGCTGATATTTTCCAGTCGTTTCCAAGATATTTTTTGATGGTCTTTGCTTTGGCAGGTGATTCCACGATGAGCAGATATCGGGACATAATATTCCTCCAAGATCATTGCATGATTTCTGACCCTTCTGATGCGGGATTGACACGTTCCGACCCAATCATGACATCGTACCATCGTGCCGGCGTTTTGTAAACATTCCCGCCTTTCGTGACGGATCAGCCGGCAGCAGGCATTTCCCTCCTCAGGGTGCCTTGCGCGGAAGGAACCAGCAAGGCGGCCACGCCGTCTGAAATTCCTGCGGCGAGCCAGATCCGCAGGTCCTGTTCCTCAAGT
>CAZFWQ010000025.1:0-4554 GCA_964522755.1 uncultured Oscillospiraceae bacterium
GCCGCATCCTGCATATCGATGCCGATGTTTCCCGAACTTACGGATGAAGAGCTGCAGTATACAATCGACGTCATGAAGGCTTGGAAGAAATAAGCGGCGAAAGCCATGACGCGGGTACATTCAATGAAACAAGCGCAAGCGCCATCGACGGCGGCCAGCCTGTCAAAGGCAGACTGACCTGCATTCAGGAGGATTTCATCATGAGCAGGACATATTCAGTTGCCGTTCTTGGCGCAGGCAAACGCGGCAAAATGCATGCGAAGCTGTTCAGCCGCGACAGCAGGTTCAACCTGGTTGGGCTGTGCGATATGGATGCGGACAGGTTGAACGCCGCCGCAGCCGAATGCGGAAACCCGCCTCTCTACTCCGATGCCGCGGAAATGCTGAAAACGGCGAAGCCCGACATATTCTGCTTCTGCACGCCGCCCGCCCTGCGCAAGGAACTGTTCCGGCTCGGCATTGACCACGGCGTTCAGCTGATTGCCTACGAGAAGCCCATGTCCACGAACTATGGCGAGGCACTTGAAATCATGGAGATGGCCAGGGCCGCAGGTGTCAAAACCTGTGTCAGCCATCAGCAGAAATACGGCGACCACTACCAGGCTGTCAAGCAAATCGTGGACAGCGGTACACTCGGCAGGATACAGACGATTTATGGCCATACCTGGGGCTGGTACCTGCACATGGTCACCCATGTGATGGACTATCTGCGGTTCTACAACGGCAATGCCGAAGCGGAATGGGTATCCGGGCAGATCCACGGCAGGGGCAAGCTCAACGATAATCATCCCTCGCCTGAATATGCCGGCGGTTTCATCCAATTCGCCAACGGTGTCAGGGGGATCGTGGAACTGGGCGCCCTCTCGCCCGACGTGCCGGAGAGTGACTATCCCTGGCACAAGGGACGCTTCTGCATCCAGGGCACGAAAGGATTCGCGGAGGTCATCATCGGTGCCGGCTGGCGTGCCTGCACAGAGGCCGACGGGTATCGGGAAGGTCCGGGCTGCTTCGACTACGAGATTGACGGAGCCAGATACATTGCCGACATGGCCCTTTGGCTCGATGGCGTGAAGGAACACCCATGCAATGGCGAGGACACCTTCAAGGGGTTCCAGATGGCGATGGCCCTGCTGCGTTCCGCCGCGGAACGGAAGATCATCCATCTGCCGCTGGAAGCCGGCGAAAACGAGGTCGACATGATCCGGCGCCTGATTCCTGAGTAAGGGGAAAAACTTCAGATTCATTACAGGGTGGACTCATTACAGGGTTGACCCTGGATGCTTCGCGGCGAATCACCAGGAAGCCCTGTGAATGCGCCATTCTTTCGGTATCCATGCATTGAACCCGGATGCGCCATTCTTTCGGCATCCATGCATTGAACCCGGATGCATCAGTCTTCCGGCATTACAGGTGTTTCTCGGACAAAGTCCTCGCGACAGCTTCCCTCCAGCCATGATGCAGCCGGTTCCTCATTACATCATCCATTCCGGGCATATAAACAGTGCCCGTTTTTTTCATGGAAATCAATTCTTCAGTCGAATGCCACCAACCGATAGCCAGCCCCGCCATCAGGAAGGAGCCGTATGCGGACAGTTCTTCCATGCCGGAGCATGCCAACGGGCAGTCCAGCATATCTGCCTGGAACTGCATCAGAAAACTGTCTCTCGTCGGACCGCCGTCCACGCGCAATTCCCGCAGCTCCATTCCCGATTCGTTTTCCATGAGGTCCAGGACATCCTTGACCTGATAGGCGGTCGATTCTTCGGCTGCGCGCACCAGATGCGCCTTCTTGGTTCCACGGGTCATGCCGGTGATGGAGGCTTTTGCCCCGCTGTCCCACCAGGGAGCCCCAAGGCCGGTGAAAGCGGGAACCATGAACACGCCTCCGTTGTCGGGCAGCGTTGAAGCCAATGAACCGGCTTCTCCGGCTGAACCTATCAGTTCCAGATCTTCAACCAGCCATCTGATGGTATCACCAGTGCTGTTGATATTGCCTTCGAGGACATATTCCACAGAATCCCGCATCCCCCAGGCAATGGAGGTCACAAGCCCTTTTCCCGGGGACACATGCCTGCCGCCGATATTCATCATCACGGAGGAACCGGTTCCATATGTGGCTTTCGCCATTCCCGGTTCAAAGCAGCACTGCCCGAAGAGGGCCGCATGGGAATCTCCCATCACTCCTGAAATCGGGATTCGATGACTGAAACCGGCAGCCGGATCCGTATATCCGCAGATATGGTCAGAAGTCCGCACTTGCGCGAACATTCCGGGCGGAATGCCGAATAGGCTCAAGAGTCCGGTATCCCAGCGAAGTTCCCGGATGTTGAACAATTGAGTCCTGCATGCATTTGAAAAATCGGTGACATGAACGGTTCCCCCGGTCATGTTCCATATAAGCCAGGAATCCATTGTTCCAGCCAGCAGTTCGCCTTCTTCTGCCATTTTCACTGCCCCCGGCACCCAATTCAGAATCCATCTGATTTTGGCGGCGGAAAAATACGGCGACAGCTGCAGGCCTGTTTTCATCTTGACCATTTCACTGCAGCCCGCAAGCGCCAACTCCCGGCAGATTTCCTCGGAACGGTTGTCCTGCCAGACGATTGCGTGATATATCGGAATGCCTGTCCGGCGGTTCCACACCACGACCGTTTCCCTCTGATTGGTCAGGGAGACGGCTGACAATTGCGATTCAGTCACGCCGGACGTTTCCAGCACGTCACGGAAGACAAGGCGCGTATTTTCCCATATCTCCAAGGCGTCATGTTCCACCCAGCCAGGCTGGGGACAATATTGCCGATGCTTCCTGTCACAACGGCACAAAAGCCTCCCGTCCCTGGAGAAAAGAATGCCTTTCGTGCCGGAAGTACTCTGGTCGATGGAAAGAATGAGGGGTTCCATGAAAATCCTCCCTCCGACGGCCGGGTTCTTCGGCCATGTCCGTCAGTTATTTCGACTCCTTGCCGTCACATGTCCAAGCAATCCCCGAAATGCCTGCATCCGGGTCAAATCCTGCGCATCCGCACGGCCATGTATTGCCGGCCCGGCAGGTCGATGCGGAAAGTGCCGGAAAAAGCGCCCGGCTGTTCCTCTGCGGTCATGTTCCAGGTATCGATCACATCCACCTTGAAGGTCCACTCCGGGTTCAGGATGAAAATCCGGAAAGACGGCTGGTAAAACCCGAAATAATACAAATGGCATACTCCCTCAAGCCCGCCTGACGGCACGTCCCAATCCATGCCTGAACGGTTCGGGATTGGTGAAACACCTTCCCGGGGCCCCGCCTCTGCGATCTTGCGCAAAAAAGCAATGCGGTCGGGACTTGTTCCCTTCAGAATTCCGCCTTTGGACCACCAGAGCACTTCGTCCTCCGACATGAAGGTCTCGCCATGCCCGACATACCCGCCGCGCACATAGCCTTCCCAGAAACGGCGGGTCAACTCGAATCCGGGTATGTTGCCCCACCCGTGGTTGATGTTTCCCTCATAAGCGCACTCGTCGATGACTACCGGCTTGTGCCAGCGCTCCCGCCATTCGTTCGTCATTTCGGCTGTTTTGTAGACATCCAGCCGCTGCACGCTGCAATGGGTAATCCAGGGGCGGTTGTGATCATAAAAGGAAATGCAGTTGTGGATGGAACACAAGTGGCGAACCGGATCTTTCTCCGTGAGAATGCCGGCGAACCGCTCCCAGTCTGCAGCCGTCTTGCTTTGCATGAGATCATGCTCATTGGCGAGTGACCACCACACATTTCTGAAAGCGGACAAACGCGCGGTGACATATCGCAGGTACCGATCATCTGTTTCCGCGTCCATCCCGGCAAAACCCCAGTGGTCGTACGGGTGGAAAAGAATCAGATCCGCTTCGATACCCAGTTTCATCAAATCCAGGATACGGCGTTCAAGGTGTTGGAAATAGTCGGGATTGAACCGTGTGAAGTCAAAGCCGGATGCTGTGGAACCCATGAATGGGAAAAACTCGGGTTCGACATGGTTGAAGTCGTACCATTTTGGAAACAGGCACATCCTTATCTTGTTGAATGGTGATGCCGCCAGGGTTTTCAGGGTTTGTTCCTCCAGGGCGTCTCCCTGGTGGGTCCATGCATAGCAGGTGGTTCCGAAAGGAAGATAGGGCGTCCCGTCTTCATATGCGAAGTGATAGGTGTTTTGAACTCGGACAGGGCCATGGTTGACGCCCGTCGCGGGCAGGCAGGCGAAGGTCCCGATCAATCCGTCCAGCGACCCCATGCGGCTTTCTGTCCTGAATGACCATTCACCGGGGAAATCCGGCATGAAGCGGATACGGAACGTGCCGCCTCCATCATAAAACCCGTCGACCTCCGCCTGATGTCCATCATTCCGGAAGACTGCCTTGAAGGGTGCTTCAAGAAAGGGATTCTCCGTCGTTTTCCATTCCAGAAAAAATTCTCTGCCTGTTGAAGTAAAATCTTCTTTGTCTGTTGACGGAATGTCTTCAGGTCCTGATCTAGACAGCCCTGATTCAGAAGATCCTGATTCAGAAGACCCTGGTTCAGAAGATCCGTCTGCCTCAAGC
>CAZFWQ010000025.1:4564-15441 GCA_964522755.1 uncultured Oscillospiraceae bacterium
ACTCTTATCAACTGGCTGTCGCGGATCACGGGGTGGTTTCCGCTTTCGTTTTCAGCATGCCCGTTGCGACAGCCGCAATATGATCCGCACTTAATCCGTAATATGCGAAAACCTCACTCGATTTGCCCGCAATCGCCGGTTCATCCGGGATGCCGATAATCTTCAGCGGCACGGGGCATTCCTGTGAAACAAGTTCGGCTACAGCCGCGCCAAGCCCGCCATGGATGCTGTGCTCCTCCACGGTGATCAGGCGGCCGGTTTCTCGGGCCGCCTTCAGAATGGCTGCTTCATCCAATGGCTTGATTGTGTGCATGTTCAGGACCCTGCATCCGATACCCTTGTTCCTGAGCAGAATCGCGGCATCCATGGCCGGTTTCACGGTCTCGCCCGCCGCAATGACCGTGATGTCCCATCCGTCCGCCATGAGGATCGCTTTCCCGATTTCAAACAGGAAATCATCGGATTCATGCACCTCTTCCGATGGATTCCGGCAAATCCGGATATAGGCCGGCTCCTGGCTGTCCACCATCGCCTCCATCAGTTTTCGCGTTTCGTGCCGATCAGCCGGCAGGAAGATGCGGATGCCGGGGATGGCGCGCATGACGGCGATGTCCTGAAGGGAATGGTGGGACATGCCGAGTGCCCCATAACTGACGCCGCCGCTGATGCCGACCAGTTTGACATTGGTTCGGGAATACGCCACATCCACCTTCACCTGCTCTATGCAGCGCATGCTCAGAAAACAGGCGGGTGACGCAATGAACGGTTTCATTCCCGATGCGGCCAAACCAGCCGCGATACCGACGAGGTTCTGTTCCGCAATTCCGACATCGATGAACTGTTCCGGCAGCTGCCTCGCAAATTCACCCATGGCGGCGGAACCACGTGAATCGCTGGTCAGGACGACAATGGAACCATCCATCCTGGCACGCTCCAGCAAGGTATCACAGACGACCTGCCGATTTGATGTCTTGTTCATCGGCCACCTCCCTGCCGGGATGTTTCCGGTTCATCCGGTTCATCCAAATCATCCAAATCATCCAGTTCCTGCAGGGCTTTTGC
This sequence comes from uncultured Oscillospiraceae bacterium, assembly GCA_964522755.1. Classification (GTDB taxonomy): domain Bacteria; phylum Bacillota; class Clostridia; order DSM-8532; family DSM-8532; genus JAEWSN01. Next base: position 5,627 of record CAZFWQ010000025.1, read on the forward strand.
CAACTGCTCTTCCGAAAGGGACCCATGATGCCAGCCGGCCACGTTTTCCATATAGGAAACCGCCTTGCCTTTCGTAGTATTTGCCACGATCAAAGTAGGCTTGCCAGGCATTTCCGGCGCGCGGCGCAAGACCTTCTGCATCTGTGCGAAATCATGACCGTCCACTGTCACCGTATGCCAACCGAAAGCGCGCCACTTGTCCTCGAGCGGTTCAAGGGCCATCACATCTTCGGTGCATCCGGAAATCTGCAGCTTGTTGCGGTCAATGACGCCTATCAGGTTATCCAGTTTGAAATGTGCCCCGGCCATGGCCGCTTCCCAGACCGACCCTTCTGCCTGCTCGCCATCGCCCATCAGGGTGAAGACGCGCCATGGTTCCTTCTTCATTTTGGCGGCCAGGGCCATGCCAACCGAAATGGACAGCCCATGGCCCAAAGAGCCCGTATTCATTTCCACGCCCGGCACCTTGTTGTTGGGATGCCCGATGAACGGCGATCCGAATTGGGAGAAGGTTTTCAGCGCTTCTTTCGGAAAATAGCCCAGATCGCCCAGAATGCAATAATATCCTTCCACCGCATGACCCTTGCTGAGGATGAACCGGTCCCGATCCGGTTTTTTCGGGTTTTGCGGATCCTGGTCCATCACATCGTAGAACAAGGTCGTCAAAATATCCGCACAGGACAGGGATGAACCCGTATGACCGGTTTTCGCGGTGCATATCATCCGCAGAAGGTCTTTCCGGATTTGATTCGCTTTCCTTTTTAAAAAGGCGACTGTGGCCATAGTTTACCGTAATCCTTTCATGAGGGCATGAGACGCGTGTCCGACATTTTCAGGCATCCTCCCGTCCCAACTCACTTTCCCCTCAGCCAGGAACGTATTTCAGCCGCTGTCGGGTCCACGGGATCTGGGCTGAGGCCGGGAATATAGGTGCAGGCCTCATACAGCGCCGGAACCACGGGCGCATGGATACCCACGCAGTGATGGACATACGGGCCTTTCACCAGGGTCTCTTCCCACAACGGCCAGTCGTTGACCTCGATCCAGACATAGGTCCCGCGTGAGTAGGGTCCCTTGATTCCCCTGGCGTTGCCAAGGAAAATGGAATACTCTCCATGATCTCCGTCGAACCGGACAATGGAAATATCACCGCCCCGGATTTCACTTTCATGGGTTCCCGGCGCGTGCGAATCAAACAGGAAATGCTTGCGCATCCTGGGTTTGCAGCCTGCCTCGACAAGGGAGAGCGGGAAGTTCCCACAATGAAAGAGCAGTTCCCCGTTGTCATTTTGCGTGTGCCGCACCGTCAAGTCGGCAAAAAATGGCGTCGCTGCATTCATTGCAGCCGCCTGGGCCATGATGGCCGTGATGGCGCCGTGGATATCCGTTTCGCACACGACGGGAATTCCCTCGTCGGCAAGCAGGGCATTCGCCAGGCAGGGCATGATGCCGATGCTGTCCTGCAGGGCCGTCCAGCACTGGATGGCCACGGCGGCACAACCATGATCCGCGACACAATGACGCATGGCCACTTTCAAGGCCGACACCCGCCGGATGGCCGCATCATCCACTTCACTGCAGTCCATCATCGTCTGAATCAGCAGCATGGTCTCTTTCAGCTCAATTCCGTTTTGCTTCTCTATCGCGAGCGTTGCATTCTGTATATCCACAAGGGTCACAGGGTAGGTTTCCACCCCGAATTTCTCCAGCAATTCCCCCTCATTGCAAATCATGGTCCAGAATCCGGCCGGGCGGGGCGCAATCTGCAGAATCCTTAGTTTGCGGAAAGCCTTGACCACGTTCGCCGCGGAGATGAAATTGCCGAAACCCCGATTGAACACCGTGCTGTCAAGCGTCGAATTGACAATGTAAGTATAAGGCACGTTGAAACGGCGCAGCACCTTGCCGGTCGCGAACAGGCCGCATTGCGTGTCGCGCAGGCGCATGCCGTCTTCCAGCGGGTCCTCGTCCCGCGGGCCCCACAGAAGCACCGGCTTTCCAATGGCCTTGGCCACCCGGGCGACAGTGTCTTCCGTGCCGAAATTGCAGTGCGGGAAGAATACGGCATCCACCTCGGCATCACGGAAGCGTTTGACGATTTTATCCGCATCCGCGTCGTTGTCGTATAACAGCCCCTCTTCATTGATTCCTTCCAGATCGACAATTTCAATTCCGTAACTTCCAATTTTTTGACGGGTCAGGTCCTTGAATTTGAACGCGTCTTCCTTGCTGAATACAAATCTCCTGGTAGGGGCAAACCCGAGCTTGAATGCTTCACCCATATTGGCTCCTTGCATGAATCTTCTTGGGGAATTGCGTACAAGCAACACCCGATTCGTTTCAATTATCGACTACCGGACTAATAACATCAAGGTTTCGGCAAAGATATTCGGCGATTCAATGAATATGACTTATGCATTCGAGACAGCAACCTGCTTCAGCATAAGGACTTCTCCGATGCCAATCACTTTGTTATGATGGTATGGGAACGATTTTCCATGCACGGAACAAACTCCAGCTACTCCGGCAAGCATTCTAGTGAAAGGATCCTTATGATTCAAATCACTGCATCAGATGCCTGGACGGATATCCCGTCCGACAACCGGATTTTCGGGAACTTCGTCGAATCGGGATTTGGACGGCAAGTCAGCGGCATGTGGAGTGAGATGCTGTACAACCGCGCTTTTCGAACCATCCCGCCCTATCTGGCACCAACGTGGGAATGGCTGGGCATCAGTGCCGAATCATATGATGAAAACGCGCCATTCTGGCATAGCGGCTACGAAGAATCCGACTGGAAACCGATAGGCACCCCGGCGCTCCGGCACACCTGCGGCAGTCATACCTTCAAGGGACTGAGCTCACTCCAGATAAGCAATATTGTCGAAGGGAAATACTGCGGCCTTGTCCAGGACGGCCTGCATCTGCAGGAGGGCAGGAGTTACCGGCTGCGACTGTTCGCGGGCATCGAGGGCAGAATCAGCCAGGCCGGCCTGAACGGGTTTGGCATTTCTCAAGACTCGGACCAATCCAGCCCATTGCGTGTCATATTGTCGGATTTTCAGGTCGAATGCCAATTGACGGCCGTGTGCCGGGAATATGAGTGGACATTTACTGCGAAACGGACTGAAACCGCCTCGCTGTCAATGACATTTGACTGGGCTGGCACGCTTTTACTGGCGTATTCTTCCCTGATGCCCGCAGACAACCTGATGGGCTGGCGCAAAGATGTCGTGGAAAAGATAAGGGAAGTCGCGCCGCCGGTGGTTCGTTTTCCCGGGGGATGCTTCGTCAGTTTCTACAATTGGGAAACTTCAGTCGGCGACAGGGATTCGCGCGAACCTATGCCCAGCTATTACTGGGGAGGCCTTGAAGAAAACGACGTCGGCCTTGACGAGTTTGCGGGACTCGCGGAATTGGCAGGCTTCCGCATGCAAATCTGTTTCAACATGATGTCGTCCACTCCCTTCAAGGCACGGCAGCTCGTGGAATACCTGAATGCGCCGGAAGATGTCGGAATGGGCCGCTTGCGCATGCTCAACGGGCATCGGGCCGCCTATGGGGTTCGCCTTTTCGAAATGGACAATGAGCCCGGCCGCAAATGGACGGCGCGCCAATATGCCGAACAATGCGTGTTGTTCAGCAACGAGATGAAACTGGCGGATCCCTGCATCGAATTCATGTTCGCCGCGTACGATTATCCGCCGGAAGCGCTTGCATCGATGCTTGAGATCGTCGGACCCCATGTTGATTATGTGATTTATCGGCAGGGCGAGCCAGACTTCGTGGGACGGGTACTGCCGATCATACGCTCGTACAATGCCGGGCATGGAACAAATCTGCGGCTCGTGAACACCGAATGGCTCCCGTCATGCAGGAGCATCGAACCATTCGAAGATCCGGCCGTCCCGGTGGACTTCCAATGGCGCGGAGAAATCACAAACGATTACCGCACGATATTCTCCACGCAGCAGCGCAGTTGGAATTACGCGCTGAACGGCGCGCACCGGCTGCTCGATTATATTGGCTACGGGGGCATGTTCGCGCTGGCCAATTTCAACAACATGTGCAACACATGGGGTCAAAATGTCATTGAGGCAACAAAGGACGCCTGTTACCTTTCATGCATGGGAGAAGTTTTTTCATTCTTCCGCCGGAATTTCGAGCCCTGCTTCGCCTGCGGCACCGAAACGTGTGATGAGCGCATCCGGGCTCAGCTGACAAGGGGCATGGACGGCACAATGAAACTATACCTTGTCAACCATGCGGGTTCCATGCTGCAAGCCCGACTTCCGGAAGGCGGATGGGTTGTCGCGGATGCCCTTGCCTGCGACAGCCGGCTTGCGGATGCCGGGGAAGTTCCGGGGCGCATATCCTCCTGTCGGCCCGACATTCGCGGCCATGTCCTCGAGATTCCCCCGCTGAGCATCGTCTGCCTTCGCGCGGATTGCCGCTGACAAGCCATTTGAGCGTGCGGCATCAGGGATCGCCTTCATTTTTTCACTGCAGGACGAGTATGTTCACCGAGTGCGGAGGGACTTCCACCGTCAGGCCTGACTTGCCGTCAATCCTGATGGTCTGTTCTGCAACTTTTACATTTTCCGGTTGTGCCACACTGTTGAAAGAATCCTTCGAGACGCCTGCCAGCGTATGAAGCTCCGCAGAAGTGCCAAAGGCCAGCATATCCGCATGCAGCCGGAGCATCATGCTTTTGTCCGGATGGCGGTTGACGATGGAAATACGCAAATCGTTCGCCCCGCTGCTTTTTGTCGCCAGTATGTCCAATGACGGAACGCTTGCATCCTTTCCGCCCGATGATGCGTCGAACATCTCGTTGGAAGCAAGCCAGCCGTCGACAACGGCATCCCCCATGAGGCTTGTGTACATTTCGAATACATGAAAGGTCGGACGCAGCACGATACCGCCCGAGTGGGTGAAAATCGCGCCGCGCGTGTTGACGGCCGGGGCAAAGTTGGCCATGCCGACCGTGTTGCAGTGTTTGAGGCATTTGTTCAGGAAACATGCGCTGAACACCGCATCCGCCATGGTGTAGTCTTCATTGCGGTCATTTTCATCCCGGGGCAGGATGAATTCCTCCGGGGTCAGCCCGGTATCCACTTTTGGATGATGCCAGCCCCGGAGGTTCCATTCATCAAAAGCAATTTTTATCCTGCCTAAGTAACCAAGGGCTCCCAGCATATGCTCAGCCTTGCAGATGGCGTCTTCCACAAGGGTGGTTTGCGCCATGCATGCCTCATAAGAGGAAAGATTGTTTTCCATCCATAACGGGTCCCAGTATCCATGGATGGAAATCCAGTCCAGCATGGTGCCGGCCTCCTTCAGCAGGCCCATGTTCCAGTCGATGTCCGCCACGCTGGCTGCGAGCAGTTCAATGGTGGGATCGACGCGCTTCATCATCTTCGCCGATTCCTTCACGAAGCGGCCCCACTCGGATGCTGTCTTGGAACCGATTTCACCCGGATAATAATTTTCATTTCCGATGCTCCAGTACTTTACGGCGTATGGCTCCGCATGGCCATTGCCAATGCGCGCCTTTGCCCACTTTCCTTCTTTTCCCAGGTTGCAGTATTCCACCCAGTCGCTCATTTCCTCCGAAGATCCGCTGCCTGCATTGGTGCAGATATAAGGTTCAGTGCCGATCTGCCTGCACAGTTCAATGAACTCGTCTGTTCCGAAAGCATTGCTTTCCTCTACGCGCCAGGCTTTGTCAAAAGTGGGAACACGTGGTGTGCCGACGCCGTCTTTCCAGTGATAAGCGGATACATAGCATCCGCCGGGCCAACGGATGATGGGTGTTCCCATCCTTTTCAGCGCATCCAGGACATCAAGGCGAAAACCCTGAGGGTTGGCAAGCTTCGATCCCGGCTCATAAACGCCTCCATATATCTGGCGATGAAAATGTTCCAGGAAATGACCGTATATCTTCTTGTCCCTTAGCCCTACCACCCGTTTCTGATTTATGTGAAACTCATGAATCATGCTTACCTTCTTTCGCGTCTTCCCTGGAAACCCATTGCCGGGGGTCCAGACCGGTTTCATGACAACCTGCGTCGCCAGGCAAATCAGGCATCCCGGTAGATTGACTCCAGTGTCAGTGGCAAATCAAGCATCCAAGTAGATTGACTCCAGTGTCAGTGGCAAATCATTGTTCAGCCCCTTAGAGAACAGGAGTTGATACAAATCGAGACCCGTGCTGCGAAAATTGGCGGCATTCGACAACAGGTACAAACGCCACATGCGGATGAAACGGATACCGAATTTTGCCTCCACTTCCGCCAGGTGGCTGCTGAAGTTTCGATACCAGCAATCCAGCGTCATGGCATAATGCAGGCGCAGGCTCTCCGCATGAAGCAGGTGAAAATCAAAGTCCGGAAAAAGGGAGATGACCTCACGGAGGCTGGGCACGTAACTGCCTGGGAAAATATACTTGTCACTCCAGGAATTATAGGCCCCTTCCCCAATGCCGGCTATGGTATGCAGCATCGACAATCCTCCGGGCTTCAGCAGGGCGCGGACCTTTTCCATGTATTTGCGCATGTTTGGTTTCCCGACATGTTCAAACATGCCGACGCTGACAATCTTGTCAAACTGCATCACGCTTTCATCCAGATCCATATAATCCAGCAGCTGCACCTCCACGAGGGACTCCAGCCCGCCTGCCCTGATCCTCTCCCTTGCAGCCGTGCACTGGGCCTCGCTGAGGGTAATGCCCACAGCCCGTACGCCGTATTCCTGTGCAGCCCGGATGATCAGCCATCCCCAGCCGGACCCGATGTCAAGCAGCCGTTCTCCCGGACGCAGCTGGAGTTTTTTGAGGATATGGTCTATCTTCTGGATCTGTGCCTGATATAACGTGTCGCTTTCCTTTTTGAAATAGCCGCATGAATAACTCATGGTCTCATCCAGCCAGAGTGAGAAAAAATCATTTCCAAGATCATAGTGGTGCTGAATGTTTGCCTTCTGCTGCATCTTCATGGCCGCTTCCGCAGCGGCGCGCTTCAGGGACTGGGATATTCCCTTCCCGGAATGCTTGCCGAACAGGATCTCATCGTTCTGCCAGAGCACGTGCATGAAGTCATCCCAACTGCCCTCGATTTCGAATATGCCGTCCATGTAGGCTTCGCAAAAGGCCATCATCGGATCCAGCATATTGGTGCCGATAGGCATGGGCTCATGAAATGTCAATTTGGCTTTTGTCACTTCAGGACCATAGGTTGCCTCTTCACCGTCCCAATATCTGACGGTCATTCCACCATAACTCAACTTTTGAAGAAGCTGATGAATCACGGATTTGGCTGATGCTGTTTTCATAATCATCGTCCCCTCTTACTGCCTGATTGATTAGCGAAGACGCCATGAAAGTGCTCTTTGTTAACTGTTATCATAGTTTACAAAATGTGTCAATCTAAATGTCCAGTTGGTCTCCAGTTGGTCTTCAGTTGGTGTCCAGTTGGTCTCCAGTTGTTCTCCAGTTGGCGTTTTCCAGTAGTATGCCAGGAGTCTTCCAGTCATTGTTCAGTGTGATTTTTTTTGCATGGACCAATGTGATCCCATGGGATTCCAACGTGTTCCACAGCAAAAGGACCGGGATAACCACAACGGTCATCCCGGTCCTTTCATGAAGTTTTCATTGGTTTATTCTGGTTTTCTTCGTCTTTGACTTCGTTGTCTTCGTCACTCTGATTCCATCAATGTTATCAATGTCCCTAACCATTTCACACCCTGTTCAGGTTATTCTCAGCGGTGCATTCCCGTTCCCGTTCCCCTGCCGCGACCTGCGCCGGTTCCGTCACGCAGTCCGCCTCCGCTGTTGCGTCCTTTCCCCGTGCCTGCGCCGGTTCCGTCACGCAACCCGCTGCCGCTGCCGAATCCGATGCCGTTGTTTTTTCCGATTTGTGCCGTTCCCGTGCCGTCGCAGGTTGCCTGAGCAGCCTTGAGGGCATTATACGTCACATCAGCCTGGGCCTGTGTGATCTTGCCGTCTTTCACCTGCTGGTCGAGTATCGCCTTCTTGCTTTCCAATGAGGCTGCCTTGAAGGCATCCAACTGGCCCGCATCCTTTGCGATGGTGCCATATGTCTTGCCTGTCGCCCGTTCCGTCTGGACGGCAGCAATCGTTTTTCCGGTAACACTTGCAGCGATTTCAGCGGGTGTCATCGATACTGCTGCAAAAGCCGTTACTCCGATTGAGAGGATGCCTGCCGCCACGATGGTTGCCAATACCCGTTTGCCTGTTTTGCCTGTCTTTTTCATATGCTTTTCTCCTTTTTCCGCGGCATGTGCCGCACCTGCTTTTTGTTTTCATTTTTCTGCGGCACCAGCCGCACCGGTAGAGTATACTGGGTTTCACCCTGTCCGCGGATCCGGCCGCCTCCGTTTTCCTGAACATTCCCTTCGTCCGGCCTTCCGGAGTGGTTCCTGTTCGTCATGTTCTCATGGTACTGCCGGACTGTGTCGAAAATATGTCGATTTTCGCAAACAAATGTGTCATGTCGCCTGTAAATGCGCTGTTGATCTTTGATGCGGTTGAAACCGAAGGCGCATTCACAGGTCCTTGACGGTGTGCCCGGGTATGAATGCATGAGCCTGTAAATGCGCTGTTGATCTTTGATGCGGTTGAAACCGAAGGCGCATTCACAGGTCCTTGACGGTGTGCCCGGTGTCTCGTGCGGATCTTAAAGATAATTTGACATTGTTTCGTCACAATACGCATGCATAATGGTATAAGTAGAGTAACCGCCATGATGTCATTCCTGCAGCAGGCCCAATAAGATGAAAACAGCCCCCCGAAAGGAATCCGAATGGACAAATCTTTGCTGGTTGCCGATGACAATCCTGAAATTGTGGACATATTGGAAACCTACGCGAAGCGCGACGGGTATTCCGTTTTGCGCGCATATGACGGGAATGCCGCTCTGGCGCTATTCCACAAGGAAGCACCCTCGCTTGTCCTGCTTGATGTGATGATGCCGGGAAAAGACGGGTACGCCGTATGCAGGGAGATTCGCGCCACCTCCAATACGCCCGTTATCCTGATAACAGCCCGCGGTGAGGATGCCGACCGCATCATGGGCCTGGATATCGGGGCGGATGACTACATTGTAAAGCCATTCAGCCCTGCGGAAGTCATGGCAAGGGTGCGTGCCGTGTTACGCCGCCTCATCCCTCCGGAATCAGGCAAAACCGATTCCGTTCGGCATGGTTCCCTTTTCGTGCGGCTGGCGGATTACGAGGCCACGCTGGCAAACCAGCCTGTGAACCTGACAAAAAAGGAATTGGAAATCCTGTGGCTCTTCGCGACCAATCCGGGGAAAGTCTATACCCGTGACAATCTGCTGAACAGCATCTGGGGGTACGATTACTTCGGGGACGCGCGAACGGTGGATACCCATATCAAACGGCTTCGGTCCAAAATGGACGCAATGCCCGGCATGCCGGACCCGGCCTGGGAAATCCGCACCATCTGGGGCGTGGGATACAAATTCGAGGTGGCGGCGCATGCGTAAGCGGATCTCCCTGCAGTTGATAGCGGGGTTCATCGGCATCGTAGTCATTGCTGTCCTGGTCATCGGTCTGATTTTCATCAGCCTTTATCAGCGGGCCGCACTGGAAACCAAGCGCCAGGACATGCTGCTGCGTGCGCGAAACATTGCCCTGCTGATGACGGATTATCTCGTTGATGGCACCGTATCGCGCGGGATGGGCGGTTTCTTCCGATTCATGGATACCGTCAATGATGCGCAGCTTTGGATACTGGATGCCAATGGCACCGTCATGTCTTTGCCCGGGCAGGG
>CAZFWQ010000025.1:15541-20321 GCA_964522755.1 uncultured Oscillospiraceae bacterium
CAGGGGCTGACACGTGCCTACGGCATTCTTTTTCTTGGCCTTGGTGCCGGCCTGCTGGCATCCATCCTGCTGGGCATCGGCTATTCCCTCATGTTTACAAAGCCATTGAAAACAATGAACCGTATCGCCCATACCATGGCGGATGGCAATTTCACCGTGCGCACTGCTTTGCATCGCAAGGACGAGTTCGGCCAGCTTGGAGATGCGCTGGATAATCTGGCAGTCTCACTGGAGCAGGCTGCCGGAGAGAGCAGCAAGCTGGAACAGATGCGGCGTGATTTTGTCGCCAATGTGTCTCATGAATTCCGTACACCGCTCACGGTCATCCGCGGTTCGGCCGAAGCCCTGCTCGATGGTACCGCCAACAGTCCCGAAGAGACGGGACGAAGATTGCAGGCCATTCTGGCGGAAACCGGCGGATTGAACAGGCTGGTGGGCGACCTGCTGGAATTGTCGCGCCTTGAATCAGGAAAAGTGGCATTGTCCCTTGAGCCGGTCTGGCTTGGCGAACTGCTGGATGATGTGTGCCGCAGCATATCCACTCTGGCCGCTGCTGTACCCGTTGAAATAAAACGCGATATTCCTGACAATTTCCCTCCTGTCCTGGCCGATTACGGACGATTCCGGCAATTGCTCCTGATTTTTCTTGACAATGCGGTGAAGCATGCGCCTGCAGGGTCCGTCATAACCTTGTCAGCCCTGCGCGAAGGTGCGCTTGTCCGCCTTGCTGTTGAAGATGACGGGCCAGGAATTCCAGCAGAGGACCTGCCCCATGTCTGGGAGCGCTTCTACACGGTCGATAAGGCGCGCAACGTTCACGGGACTGGTCTGGGACTGCCTATCGCACGCCAGGTTGTGGAATTGATGCAGGGTACGGTCGCGCTGGAGAGCCTGCCGGGAAGGGGAACCCGGGCAAGTATCCGATTGCCGGCAGCCATTGTGCCATGAAGACGGGAATGTCCGCAAAGGCTGCTCAAATCCAAAATAATATGGGAATATCCGAATGACGCCATATGTTCGTCACAATTAACATGTATCTTGAATCATGGACATGAATGAATCAGAAATGTTTCGTGAATAAAACTGAATGAACCTGAACGAACCTGAATGAACCTGAATGAAGAAGCTCAATTTTCCTTCGGGTATGTGAAATCTGCACCCGAAGGAGCCTCCAGGAGGGAACCCATGACTGCATCCGAAAAGCCAATTAGTCTGAAAAAACCAATCAGTCCGAAAAAATCATTCCGCCTGAAAAAGCCAATCGACCTGAAAAAGTCATCCGGTCTGAAGAAACCATCACGGACACTTCGCGTCCGGGCCTTCATCCAAGCCTTTTTCTTCGCCCTGGTGGCTGCAATCAGCATCAATGCGACATTGGCCAAATCAGGCATGGCCATCCCGTTTCTCTCCATCGCCTCACTGCATGCCATTTGTCCGTTTGGCGGCGTCGTGACCTTATGGCAGTTTTTTTCGACGGGCACATTCATTCAGAAAATACATGAATCTTCCCTTGTCCTGATGTCCGCGGCGCTGTTGCTCGGACTTGTTTTCGGGCCAGTCATATGCGGGTGGGTCTGCCCGCTTGGCACGGTTCAGGAATGGATCGGGAAACTGGGGAAAAAGTTGCTCGGAAAAAAGTACAACCGGCTCATCCCGGCAAAACTGGACAAAGTTCTCCGTTATTCACGCTATATCCTTCTTGTCATGGTCGTCGTCAATACAGCCATCTCCGGCAAGCTGATGTTTCAGGAGATTGACCCATATTTCGCATTGTTCAACTTCTGGACAAATGAAGTGGCGATTGGCGCATATATCATCCTGGGTGCGACCCTTCTTCTTTCGCTCGTAATGGAGCGTCCGTGGTGCAAATATGCCTGTCCGTACGGCGCCCTGCTCGGCTTGACCAACCTGGTCCGCCTGCTTCCCATCAGAAGGAACAAGGCTTCCTGCATATCATGCAATGCCTGCGACAAAGCATGCCCGATGAACATCACGGTTTCCACTTCGACCGCCGTGCGGGATCATCAATGCATCAGCTGCATGAAATGCACTTCAGAGGCTGCCTGTCCCGTGAAGAATACAGTTGCTTTCACAACAAAGGGAGGCTTCACGATATGAAAATCAAATCGAGCCTGATGGCCATTATCATTCTGGCTGTATTGTTCGGCAGCTGGGCCGCCACGGCGGCGCTGGGATTCTGGAAGACCACGACAGACAAGGTGCCCGTAAAATACACAACCGGAGATGCGCAAGGCGAATACAATCCGATGGATATCAAGGGCTCCTACGATTTTGCAACGATCAGCAACTTGTTCGCCATTCCCCTTGAGGATCTGGGGCTTGCCTTCAGCGTAGAGAACAGTGCTGCCTTGGGCACCTATCAGGTCAAAACACTCGAAACAATCTGGGGCACGGTGTCCACAGAGGAAAGGGAGGTAGGCACCGACTCGGTTCGCCTGTTTGTAGCCTTTTACAGGGGATGGCCCATCGAAATGACAGACATAACCGGGTTGCCCGGCAAGGCCGTGGACATATTGCTTGAAAAAGGAACGCCCACAGCCGAACAGCAGGCTTTCATGGCCACTCACCGTGTTGAAGGACTCCCGGATGTATCCGGCGAAGCAGTCGTCACCAGCGCCGAAGAGGAAACAACCGAGAAACTCGTGAAAGGCGCAACAACCTGGAAAGAGGTCATCGACTGGGGTGTTGCCCAAGCCGACCTGGAAACGATTGTCGGAGGAGAGATAAAGATCCTGTCCAGCCTCATCAAGGATGACTGCACCTCTCGCGGATTGGAATTCTCCTCGGTAAAAACGGATGTACAGGCGTTAGTGGACGCTGCCGCGAAATAAAAGTCAATACTTTCCGAAATATGAAAAAAATACAATGGAGGATTATTATGAGAATCAAATCATCAGCCTTGCTACTGGTCATTGTTTTGTGCATAAGCATGCTTGCAGGGTGTTCGGCCGCAATACCGGCTTCAGCAGAGACAACTGTGCAGCAATCGGAAACGAGCGCTCCAGTGACGACTGCCGGCAGCCAGACAGAAACTTCAGCAGAGACAACTGTGCAGCAATCGGAAACGAGCGCTCCAGTGACGACTGCCGGCAGCCAGACAGAAAACGGTTACGGCTCGGTTGGTGCCCTTGCGGACACGGATTTGACCACCGAAGAAATGCTGGTCTATGCCATGCAGGATGAACACCTGGCTCATGGGGAATATGCCGCAATCCTGAAAGTATTCGACAACCAGAATCCATTTGCCAACATCATCAAGGCTGAGGAAAAGCACATAGCCGACCTTGGCATCCTGTTTGGAAAATACAAGGTTCCCGTACTTGAAGATACGTCCATAAGCCACGTCATCGTGCCGGATAGCGTCAAAATGGCTTTGGAAACAGGCGTCCAGGCAGAAATCAAAAACATCGCCATGTACGCTCATTTTCTCGAACAGCCTTTACCCGCCGACGTGAAAGACGTATTTACCTTGTTGATGAAAGGATCTGAAAGCCATTTGGCCGCTTTTCAAAAAGGCCTGAACAAATAACAGGACATATTGATCAATCAGCCGCGGATAAGAAGAATCCAATCAGCACGCCAAGGCCAAAGCCCAGTACACCCGTCAACAATGACCCCCCGAGATAAATGACCATCTTTTTCTTGTCATCAGCACGGTACAACTGGTATCCTTCGTATAAAAAGGTGGAAAATGTTGTATAGGCACCAAGGAATCCGTCAGCAATCAGCAGTTCCCATGATTTCACCTTCACAGTCGCCACGACCAGTCCCAGCAGGAAGGCCCCGCTGATGTTTACAAGGAATGTCCCGAAAGGGACATTCCCTGCATATCTTTCATTGAGCGCCTTCCCGGCTTGAAAACGAGCAATGCTTCCGGCCGCGCCACCCAAAGCTACAAAAAGCATATCCATCATGCGGGATTCCCGTCCTCTTCGTTCCGCGAATCTGCCCGCGGTGCCGACCTTACTCTGAACAGGACATGTGCCGCCATCACGCCAAGAAAGGCGGAACCCAGTCCCAGCACGACGGATAATACGGGATAGATCAGGCCGGCAGCAAAACGGCCATCGGATAGAAGCTGAAATGTTTCCCTGCAAAGCGTCGAGAACGTTGTGAACGCGCCAATGAAGCCGGTTGTGATTCCCATCCTCAGTTCGGCGGAGATTTCCATATAATCCATTGAAGCGGTAAGTACCAGGGCAATCAGAAAACATCCCGTCAGATTGACCATCAGTGTGTTGATCGGGAAATCCCATTTGCCCGGGAACACGATGAAGACCTTAATCCCATATCTTGCAAGGGCGCCAAGCATTCCCCCCACTGCAATGTAAGCATACTTTTTCATGACGCATCCTGCTTTCCCGCCGGAACACCCGCCAAATCATGCCGCTGCAGGGCAGCAGGGCGTCGCGATTCCTCATGACGCGCATTCATGGGTTTTTCCATATTAACTATCATAAAAACAATCATCAAAAGAAATCCAGTATATCATATGAATCATGGCAGCGACTCCTTTCCGATTTTCGCACGTTGATTTTCGCATTCTGTATTTCCGCCTGAATGAAAGGACTCCGGTCCCATTCCACTGTGTCCGCAGCACGATTGAAGAAGGATGACATGGTGGCATAATATTATCTGACAGCATTGTCGAGACGATTGTATTCCCATATGGGGAGCATAACGGATGACTTCCGCAAACGGATCCAGAAGTCTACCCTGTAAATGCGCTGTAAACAATCAGGAACATATCGAATGAATG
>CAZFWQ010000026.1:0-20090 GCA_964522755.1 uncultured Oscillospiraceae bacterium
GATTCATTTACATTTCTACCAACAGCTATATGGGTTGTTGATGACCAAAAGCATCCGTAATCTTCTGTCCCATTCTCATTTTCCATTTTTGTCGTGTTAAAGATGGAATCAATGGCAGGTGAATTAGTTGTAGCAGGAGATCTTGAATAATCTACAATACTTTGCAATTCCTTGGCGTTTGGCAGTCTCCAGTCATCATGTCCAAGAATCCAAGCCTTTACTATCCCAATATGTATTTTGTGCAGTATCAACAATAGGGTAAGAGCCCGATGCTGGAGTATTATTTTTGGAGGCAGGAACATCTACGGATCGGCAAAGATATATGTAAAGTCCAAATGTTGTAAAAGCAAATAGTATCACAACGAATCCAAGACTCTTTCCCATCCATGCCAATCTAGTTTTCATTGTCCTTCTCCTCGTATGATTCTTTTAAGTCCATATTTGATATTCTCCTCGTATAATTCTTTTAAGTCCATATTGGATAATTTGTAAATTATAGTAACTAAAGTATCATATTCATAGTCGGTTGATTTATCTGTTGAAAGATTAGCGAAGATGCACACCCCATCGAAAAAAGTGAACACCCCTCCTGAAAATCGTACGCGAGGGCATGTGGAGAGATACAATGAATCGCAGGAGTTTTGCATTTTTCCATGCCTGAGCCATACCATGCAAGACTCTTATTGACGAAAAACCTTACCTCAAACCATTTTTTGGCATAAAATAAGAACGCCGACCCTGGATACTTACCGTATCCTAATCAGCGTTCTTATTTTGGTGGAGATGAAGGGACTCGAACCCTCGACTTCCACAATGCCATTGTGGCACTCTCCCAGACTGAGTTACATCCCCGAGCCGCTTCTCTATTCTAAGTGACAAACGGGCGTTTGGCAAGCGTTATTTCATCTTCCCGCCGTTTTTCATTCAGTTTTTCATTCTGTTTTTCATCCAGTCGTTCATCAGTTTTTCATTCAGTCGTTCATCAGTATTTCATTCAGTCGTTCATCAGTTTTTCATTCAGTCATTCAATCCCGTTCATCCGGTTTCATAATCGCTATCAGACTTTCAACCAAACTTTCAAAAGGCGTCCGCCTGGATCACCGACGCCATGATTTTCCCACCTAATGCATTCGGGTGAAGATGGTCTCCGATATGCCAGCTGTCCATCAGGCGTTCCGGATTCACAGGATCGCGCATGGCCGCGTCAAAATCAATGACTCCGTCGAATTCGCCGTCTTCCCGAATCCACCGGTTTACTGCCTGCCGAACGGCTTCACGCTCCGGGGTATGCGACATCAGGTATCCTCCGAAAGGGGTAATGGTTCCTCCCATGATGCGGATGCCATTCTCATGGGCCATGTGAATCAACCCCCTCATCCCATTGACAAGGCTGTCGGCATCCTGCTCCTGGTCACGCGGGGCGGTAAGGCCGGGCTGCAGGAGGTCGTTGATGCCGATGAGCGAAATGATTGCGGCAATCCCTGATTGCATCAGGACGTCCTGCTTGAACCGGAGGATGCCGGCCGGCCCGTATACCCCCCCGGTCAGGGCAAAACCGGAATCATTGAGCAGGCGATTTCCGCTGATGCCCTGGTTCAGCAGCGCAAGACATCCCGGTTTCTCGGTCAGGAACCGATTTGCCAGGACTGATGTCCATTGGTTCAATACCGTGATGGAATCTCCAAACGCGACTACGGCACGGCTCGTATCAGGCGCGAGCAATTCCACGCCGGCCAGTATGCCCACGGGAACAGGCAAGGCACGTGTAGCAAGCCGTCGCACAAGGAATCTTTTCCCGCCGGGAAACGGCTCCTCGCCGACGTGCATCCCTGTGGCCGACGCACGATGGAGGATGGGAAACAGGTTGCCGGACAAGAATCTCCCTTTTTCCGGATAATACAGATCGATAGCCAGCCAGGAACCGTGCGGCACAACCAGATCCACCGGATCACTTGTCAGATCTTCACCCGGATCCAATGTGCGCCAGGGAATCCCGTCAAACAGGATGGGAATGCCGGACCCGGTCAAGGTGCCGAATTCACCGCAAAGCGAGATCGAAGCCCCGCCGACCTGCATGGGTTTGCGTCCATAACGGTTTGACACGCGGATTCGAACGCCCGTTCCCGGAGGATTCACCCGTATCACCGTGCGGAACGTCTGGTTGTCAAACCAGGCAGGAACACGGGTCATGTCCGTATGCGCGATGCTCCATGCGCCCACCCAGCGAGGGCCGGCAATCTGGCAGCTGTTCATGATGTTTCCCTTCCATGGATGACTGAATCCGATCCATGCGTTTTACAGCCTTCATTTGTTTTCGGCTGGCCGGCGCATGCGGATCCAATCGTCTCAATGCAGTTGAAGTTCCACCGGGCAATGATCCGACCCCATCACACCCGGATGGATGAGCGCATCGGCCATCAAAGGGCCCAGTCGGCTTGAAACGCAGAAATAATCAATGCGCCATCCTGCGTTCTTCTCCCGCGCCTTCATCATGTAGGACCACCAGGTATAGGCATCGGTCTTGTTCGGATAAAAATGCCGAAAACTGTCAATGAAACCGGAATCCAGCAACTCGGTGAACTTACCCCGCTCTTCATCGGTGAATCCGGCGCTCAGGCGGTTCGTCTTCGGATGGCGCAAATCTATTTCCTTGTGGGCGACGTTCAAATCTCCGCAGAATATGACAGGTTTTTTCCGGTTCAATTCTCCCAACC
This sequence comes from uncultured Oscillospiraceae bacterium, assembly GCA_964522755.1. Lineage (GTDB taxonomy): Bacteria > Bacillota > Clostridia > DSM-8532 > DSM-8532 > JAEWSN01. The sequence goes on from CAZFWQ010000026.1 coordinate 2,715, forward strand.
AGGCTCGGAAATCATCTTCCCACTGCATCCTGTAGGGCAACCGGGCAAGTTCGCCCTGCGAGTTCGGCGTATACACCGTAACAAGGAACCAGTCGGGATATTCGGCGCAGAGGACGCGGCCTTCCTGATCGTGAAGATCAAGGCCGATGCCCGTTGAAACGGATATCGGCTCCTCTCGCGTGAAGATGGCCGTTCCCGAATACCCCTTCTTGACGGAATAATTCCAGTACTGATGATACCCTGGCAAAGACAGTTCGATTTGACCCGCCGAGATCTTCGTTTCCTGCAGGCAGAAAATGTCGGCGTCTATTCCTGTGAAAAACTCCAGGAACCCTTTCTGGACACAAGCCCGAATGCCATTGACATTCCATGAAATCAACCGTTTCACGCAGTCCTCCTGAAATCTGAATCTGGCAGTCCTCCTGAAACCTCAATCCGACTTCCTAGATTGTACCACGACAGGATATGATAAACAAAAGGAGCCTCCGGTGTACCGGAAGCCCCCTTGGTTTGATTTTGTTCCTTATTCCCTGATGCGTACGGAGATCCGCCGTTTACCTGAACCAATGCAGCCTTACTGGATGAGCATCCGTTTGTAGGACGCGAGTCTTACCTTTGCATTGTCTTCGGCAAGCTGGAAGAGTTCGTCGGCTACTTCCGGGAAAGTCTGCTTGAGCGAGGTGTAACGGACTTCCCCGGCCAGGAAGGCCTGGAAGTCTCCCGTCGGTTCCTTGGAATCAAGCACGAATGGATTCTTGCCCTGATCCGCAAGTTCGGGGACATAACGCCACAAGTGCCAGTAACCGCATTCAACGGCTTCCTTTTCCCGGGTCTGCGTCTTCGCCATGCCGTACTTGATGCCGTGGTTGACGCACGGCGCGTAGGCGATGATGATGGAAGGGCCGTCATGCGCCTCTGCTTCGAGGATGACCTTCATGAACTGGTTGACATCCGCGCCCATGGCTACCTGGGCCACATAAACGTAGCCGTATGAAGTGGCGATGAGGCCGAGGTCCTTCTTGCGCATCTTCTTTCCCGATGCGGCGAATTTAGCCACTGCACCCGTGGGAGTGGACTTGGAAGCCTGTCCGCCGGTGTTGGAATAAATCTCCGTATCGAAGACGAGTACGTTGACATTTTCGCCGGAAGCCAGGACGTGGTCCAGTCCGCCGTATCCGATGTCATACGCCCATCCGTCGCCGCCGACGATCCACACGCTCTTCTTGATGAAGTAATCGCGTTTCTTGTCCAGTTCCGCGGCCAGCGCGTCGCAATCGGCGCAGCAGGGCTTGTACGCGTCCAGTGCCGCGATGAGCAGCGCGGAAGCCTTCTTGGAACCCTCGGCATTTTCACGAGCGGCAATCCATGCTTCAGCGGCGGCCTTCAAATCGGCAGGTGCGCATGCGGAGGCAATGACTTGCTTCATGGTGATTTCAACATGGTCGCGAATCTGTTTCACGCCCAGCGACATGCCCAGGCCGTATTCGGCGTTGTCTTCGAAGAGTGAATTCGCCCAGGCCGGGCCCTTGCCGTCCTTATTGGTGCAATAGACCGTGGCCGGCGCAGAACCGCCCCAGATGGAGGAACAGCCCGTGGCGTTCGCAATCATCATGCGATCTCCGTAAAGCTGGGTGATTGCCTTGAGGTATGGCGTTTCACCGCAGCCCGCGCATGCGCCGGAGAACTGGAGCAGCGGCTGTGCGAACTGGCTGTTTTTCACGGTGTTGAGCGGGGCGAGGTTGTCCTTGACAGTGACTTTCTCCATGCAATGGTCCCAGTTGGCCAGTTCGGCGGTATGAGATTCCTGAGGTTTCATGATCAGGGCTTTTTCCTTCGAGGGACAGGCATCGGCGCAGTTGCCGCATCCGGCGCAGTCCAGGGTGCTGACCTGGATTTTATAGGCAAGGCCTTTGAACTGGGGCCCCGTGGCGGGCAGTGTCGTGAAACCTGCAGGAGCTCCGGCCTTTTCCGACTCGTCAAGAAGGAACGGGCGTATGGCGGCATGGGGGCAGACAAGGGAGCAGCGGTTGCACTGGATGCATTTGTCCGACTGCCATTCCGGCACATTCACGGCGATGCCGCGTTTTTCATAGGCAGATGTGCCCATCGGGAACGTACCGTCCTCAATGCCCTTGAAGGTGGAAACCGGAAGTGAATCGCCGCGCTGCGCGTTCATGACGTCGACGACTTTCCTGATGAACTTCGGCCGCTTTTCATTCTCCGCCGCATCGTCCGCGATTGTCTTCCAGGATTCCGGGACAACCACCTTCGTATAGGACGTGATGCCCCGCTCGACCGCCGCATAATTCATGGCGACGATGGCGTCGCCCTTCTTGCCATACGTCTTGACGATTTCGTCCTTGAGGTATTCCGTTGCCTTTTCGAGCGGGATGACATCGGCCAGTTTGAAGAACGCTGCCTGCATGATCATGTTGATGCGGTTGCCGAGACCGATTTCAACGCCGATCTTCGTGGCATCGATGGTATAGAAATTGATGCCGTCGTTCGCTATCTGCCGTTTCATTTCAGCAGGGATCATCGTTTCGAGTTCCGCGTCGGACCATTGGCAGTTCAGCAGGAATGTCCCGCCTTTCTTCAATCCTTTCGCGAGGTCGTACTTGCCCACATAGGACTGGTTGTGGCAGGCAATGTAGTCGGCTTCGTCGATAAGGTAGGTGGAACGGATCTTGTTCTTTCCGAAGCGCAGATGGGAAACGGTGATGCCTCCCGATTTCTTGGAATCGTAAGAGAAATATCCCTGTGCGAACATTTTCGTCTTGTCGCCGATGATTTTGATAGCCGACTTGTTGGCGCCGACGGTGCCGTCGGAGCCGAGACCCCAGAACTTGCAGCGGATGGTGCCCTCGCTCTCGGTTACGATTTTCTCTTTCTCCGGCAGGGAAAGGAACGTCACGTCATCGACGATACCGATGGTGAAGCCGTCTTTCGGTTCAGCGGCATTCATGTTGTCGAAAATGGGCAGCAGGGAAGTCGGTGTGACATCCTTGGAACCGAGGCCATAGCGCCCGCCCACGATGACAGGCCTGAAATCCGCCTTGTAGAAGAGGCTCTGCACATCCTGGTAGAGGGGCTCTCCCAATGCGCCGGGTTCCTTGGTGCGATCCAGGACAGTGATGATTTTTGCAGTCTTGGGCATCACATCGAAGAAATGTTTGGCGGAGAAGGGACGGTACAGGTGAACTTTCACCATGCCGACCTTTTCGCCTTTCGCACGGAGATAGTCGATGACTTCCTCGAGGGTTTCCGTGACTGAACCCATTGCGATGACCACTTTTTCGGCTTCAGGGTCTCCATAATAGTTGAAGGGCAGGTACTCGCGACCCGTGAGGTCCGAAATCTTCTTCAGATATCCGGCCACGATGTCAGGCACAGCGTTGTAGAAGGGATTGCCGGCTTCGCGGGCCTGGAAGAAAATGTCCGGATTCTGCGCGGTGCCGCGGGTGACGGGGTGTTCCGGGTTGATGGCGCGCGCGCGGAACTCGTCTATTGCCTTCATGTCGGCAAGGTTGGTCAACTCTTCGTAATCTATGACTTCTATTTTCTGGACTTCATGGGATGTACGGAATCCGTCAAAGAAATGGAGGAACGGAACGCGGCTTTTGATGGCGGCAAGATGCGCCACCGCGCCGAGATCCATGACTTCCTGGACGCTGCCGGATGCCAGCATGGCAAAACCGGTCTGACGGCAGGCCATGACGTCCGAATGGTCTCCGAAGATGGAAAGCGCATGGGATGCGACGGCGCGGGCAGATACGTGGAAAACGCCGGGAAGCAGTTCACCGGCAAGTTTGTACATGTTGGGGATCATCAGCAGCAGACCCTGGGACGCCGTGTAGGTGGTCGTTAGGGCGCCAGCCTGCAATGAACCGTGGACTGCACCGGCCGCACCGGCCTCCGATTGCATTTCCACCACCTTGACCGGTTGGCCGAAAATGTTCTTCTTGCCGATGGCGGCCCATTCATCGGTTGCTTCGGCCATGTTCGACGACGGCGTGATGGGATAGATCGCGGCGACCTCCGTAAAGGCGTATGATACATGCGCCGCGGCGGTGTTGCCGTCCATTGTCTTCATTGCTTTCTTTGCCATGTCTTTCCCTCCTTGATGGTTGTGCAAACAGGGCCAGGCCGTATTTGCGCTATGATGTGCGCCGATCTGATACGATGCGGATCCGGCATGAACAAATCATGAAATGCTTCATTCATATTCGTTCCGTCCAGTGACGGCAAGGGCGGCGTCCGGGTATTTGCACTTTGTATACATAGAACATTATACAGAACTGTTTGCCTTCGCGGCAATCACAAATATTATACCACAAACCCCGCAATCTTCAACTGGGAACATGATGCGTCGGAAAAATAACATGAATGGTGAAAATCGTGAAAATCGTGAAACTCATGAAGCTCGTGAAGCTCATGAAGCCCGTAAAACTCGTGAAACTAATGAAACTCGTGAAGCTAATGAAACTCGTGAAGCTCGTGAAACTCGTGAAAAATCAGCGAGAATAACCAACCTGGGTGAGGAACCGGAGAAACGGGCATGTACTGGAATCGTGGTTGTCCTTTATGATATAGTATTGCTGACCAATTCGGCTTGCCAAAAGGGCAGCCGTGGGAAAATTGAAGCAAACGAGGGCACAGGAGGCAAATCATCATGGCAAAACTCGTGGGAAATCTGATTTTCGGACAATCCGGAGGACCGACATCGGTCATCAACGCCAGCGCGGCCGGCGTCATCACGGAAGCATTGAAAATGGACTGCATTCCGAAAGTCTATGGTGCCGCCAATGGCATACGCGGCATTTTGGACGAGAAGTTTTACGACATGGGCGCCGAAGACCCGGCTGAACTCGAACTGCTGAAGACCACCCCGTCTTCCGCGCTCGGATCCGTCAGGTACAAACTCGCGGCGTCGGAAAAGGATCCGACAGATTACAAACGGCTGCTTGAAGTCTTCAGGAAATACGATATCCGCTACTTCTTCTACAACGGCGGCAACGATTCCATGGATACCTGCAACAAAATCAGCAAGTACATGCAGCAGTCCGGCTATGAATGCATCGTGATGGGCGTCCCGAAAACCATCGACAACGATCTCTCCGCCACGGACCATTGCCCGGGCTATGGTTCGGCAGCCAAGTATGTGGCCACCGCGACAATGGAAGTGTTCCTTGACGCCCGCGTATATGACACACCCATGGTGTGCGTCCTCGAAGTCATGGGCCGCAATGCGGGATGGCTGACGGCCGCCACGGCACTCGCCTCCTACAAGGGCTTCGGCCCCGACCTGATTTACCTTCCTGAAGTCGCCTTCGACAAGGATGCCTTCCTGATTGCCGCGAAGAAGGCTTTCGCAGAAAACAACGGCAAGCTCATGGTCGCGGTATCCGAAGGAATCAAGGACAAGAACGGCAAATACATCTCTGAATACGGTTCCGATCTTGCCAGTGAGAAAGACTCCTTCGGACACGCCCAACTTGGGGGAACCGGTTCCGTCGTGGCAGCCATGCTGAAGAATGAACTCAAATGCAAGGCACGCGCCATCGAATTCAGCCTGCTGCAGCGCTGCGCCGCGCACTGCGGGTCGAAGACCGACGTGGATGAAACGTTTACCGCAGGTCAAAAGGCAGTGCAGTATGCCGTCGAAGGCGTGACTGACCACATGGTCGCCTATGAGCGTACTTTCGTGGGCGGCAAATATGTCACCGGATACAAGCTGGTCAACCTCAGCGAAGTGGCCAACACCGAGAAGACGATTACCGCTTCGTGGATTACTCCGGACGGCACCGGTCTCACGAAGGATTTCATAAATTACGCGCTGCCGCTTATCGAAGGTGAATCCAGGCCGCCCATCGTCGACGGGCTTCCTCGTTTTGCCAAGCTGAAAAAGGTTCTCGCAACAAAGTAATCGGTTGAGATATCAGCACTTGATGGAAAATAAACGAACTGAAACAGACAAGGTTGAAACCAAGTTGTTCCGCAGGAATTGAACGATATTTTTAATGGGTACATAACAAAAACCGCAAACCCTTACGGGATGCGGTTTTTGTTATGTATACACTAAAAATCCTTACTGGGTGCGAATTTCGGGGATGGGACGGTTGGAGGACGGAATTTAAGAAATCCCATTATATAACGAAAACCGCAAACCCTTACGGTGTGCGGTTTTCGTTGGTATGCCAGAAGGGACTCGAACCCCCGACCAATGGCTTAGAAGGCCATTGCTCTATCCTCTGAGCTACTGGCACAAATCATGTACAAAACGCTCTGTTTTGCGCCATATCATTATACAGGCATACTTTCCGGCTTGTCAACGCGGCCCGATTTTCAAGCGCCGGACCAACACCATCACCGGAGTTCCGTAAAATTCTCCAGCAGTACCGGGGAACGCAATGCTCCCCGATGCCAGGCGCCATGATCATGGTTGCCGCTTCACGGCAATGTCAACCGTCCGACTTCCGTCCAGCCAATCATTTCAGTCGCGCGCACTTCCTGGTTCGACAGGGTGTACAGCACATCTCCAATATATGCGCCGCGCGAAACGTATCGGTCTGAATTGTAAAGGCCCCCCGTGTCTAGATGGCTGATGTCAGCCAGTTTCACGAATCCGTCTTCGAGTGTCAGGCGCCAGGCCATGAGCCCCTGCCAGGTCATCTCGCCATACTGGGCTGACGCATCCGCACCGTTTGAACCGGCCGTCTTGTCTTTGATTTCACGGAGGTTCACGGGAAAAGCCACCAGGCTGCGAGACTTTGAGAACAGCAATGCACGATGGTTCCAAAGCAGTTCTGAGTCCGTTCCGCGGTCGCCAATCAGCACTTCATGCATGAGCACCGGTTTCTTGACATCGCCCACATCGAACAGCGCAACCTTCATGCCCTGGTAGTACGCCATTGTCGTGCCGGAATCCCATTGTGAAGGCACTTCAACCGCATTTTTCCCGAAGCCGAGGATATGGGTTTCGTCATAGGGGTGCAGGTAGTTGCTGTAGCCGGGTATCTTCAGTTCCCCGAGGATGGCGGGTGCGGTGGGATTGGCCAGATCCAGCACAAACAGGGGATCCGTGGTGCGATATGTAACAAGATAGCCTCGATCTCCAAGAAAGCGTGATGAATAGATTTGTTCGCCCGGCGCGATGTCAGGGATCATGCCGACGATGTTGAGCATGGCGTCCAGCGTGAATATCTGATTGGCCGAAGTCGGCGCCCCTGTCCGGGAAGCCCAGCCGGTTGTTGTGGCAACCCGCAAAGTGTCCTTATACCAGTCCAAGGAGAACTGGTTCAGCAGTCTTCCGGGAATGGTCCCGCGGGTAACGAGGGAGGCGCTGCCTTGTGCAAGGGTGAACCGGTACAGGTCCGTTGTTTCCGTGGTTGGCACCATGATGCCTTCCGTTGTCTTCATGTTTTGCGGGAGAACAGTCCTGGCAGGCAGGATAATGTTTCCGCCGCCGTATTTCTGCACCGCGACCACCAATGAATCCGTTGTCGCGTATACAGTCTGACCGGCACCCAAAAGTGTATACATGCCGGGCGTTTTCGCCGGATTGGCCAAATCAATGCCGGACACCACCAGATAGTTCGCCTCCCTGAAGTCGGGACACCAGGAAACAGTGGTCGGCGCTATCTTCTGATACGCTCCCGTCCCGTTTTTCCAGACCGGCGTGGCAGGATCCGTTCCAATCAGCCAGGGATACAGGCTCTTGTTGGTAACCAGGTAAAGGTAATCCCCAATGCGTCTGGAAGCGAGCAGTGAACCTTCGATTTCATAATTCCCGGTTCGGACAGGAGATTCTGGATTCGCAATATCAAATGTGATCGCCCGGGTCAATGTGGTCTGCTGCAACGGGGGCATGTACCGGCTGGAAGGGGCGACAGCCGTTTCGGGCACTGCCGCAGGGACTGAGGAACCTGATGCTTCCGGCGTCGCTGTCCCCGGGGCCATTCCGCCTGTCATTGGAACAGGTTCCGGTCCGTATGTCTGGCTGCTTCCGATGATGGTCAGCCGCCCGTCCTGCACGTAAATCTCGCTGGGCCAGAAGTTTTCCCCGTCAAGTGAAATTTTCGCCAGAATACGCATGGATGCGGCGGGCAAAGCCCTGATGATCAAAACCCGGTTCTGGTTGACCTGGAACAGCAGGCTGCCGTCCGTTTTAAGGATATCCCCTTCGTCCACGCCTGCAACCTGGACATTTGTTGTTGAATAGGCCTCCGTCGCGCCTGCGGCTGCCTGCGGGGCCGGGGCAGCTTCCGTGCCGGAGGCCTTGCTGCTTTCCGCCACGGACGGCACCGCGCTGCCTGTTGAGTCAGAAATCATCGGACCCCCGTCATATCTGGCATAACCGCCCTGTTTCGTCCATGCGGCCAGCTTCTCCATCAGATCCGCCGTGGAATGGGCCACCTGGACCATGCCCAGCGAACGGGACTGTTCTGCGATGAGCGCGGCGTCGCGGGTTTTGTCCAGAAATACCGGCCCGTCTGATACGACGATGAGTCCGCCTTCATAGAACACATGCTTTCCAAGTGCTTCGGAAACAGCCCGCAGGGGGGCATAAATACGCTCGTTTTGCGCGAATGGCGATACCTCGAGTTTTATGCTTGTGCCATTCACGCTCATGGCTGCACTTCCGGCGCGTATGCGGATTGTTTTGCCGCCGGCCCGGATGACTGCTGTCTGCGTGGCTGCCTCATATGAAACAGCCGCGCCGGTTGATTCAGCCAGGAACCTGATGGGCACCATGGTACGGTCTTTCACGACAAACGGGGCCGTTCCGCTGCGTCCGGGATCGATCGGGGTCAGTTTGTTTCGAACGCGTGCCAGATTGCTTCCGATGTATAAAACCACTGAATCCGCCAGCTTTGCCTCTACGGTCGATGCTGATGCGGCGCTTCCGTTCAGCGCACCCGGAACGGGACCCGTCAGAACCATGAGTACGGTCAAAAACCAGACAACGGATATGATGGAACGCTTTCTTATTCTCCTGTTCATTGCTTTTCCCTCCGCGTCACTATGCCGGCACCTGATCAGCAATGCATGAATGAGCCAATCATATCCATTTGACGGTTGACGGGCATGTCGCGTTCATCTGCCGCAGATCATTTTCATGCACGGCATTTCACGCCGCATGTCGGCACGGAGTGGACAATGACCAAGGATGCGTATCATGCCCGGCATTTCACGCCGTATCCGGCCCCGGTAAGGACGTCGGTTGCAAAATCACGTTCCTCCGGCGATTCAAACCGGATAAGCAGTGCTCCTTCATCTTCCTCGCGGACATGGTTGATGCCGATATTCTTGATGTTGATGTCGCGGGCCGCCAATGCGACCGCAATACTGGCTATGATGCCGGGCTTGTCTTCCACATCCACCGTGATTTCCGCCGCTGTCATGTACGGCTCCGTCCGGGCAACGGACAAGGCATCGCGCCAGGTCCGGGCTGATTCGAAAAAACTCCTCAGTCCTGTTTCTTCGCCCTCTTCAAGCATCTTCAGAAAACGTTCGATTCCGACGCGAAACTGCGCCAGAACATCCCGGAGCGGTTCCCTGTTCGACAGGCAGATACCGCTCCACAGTGCCGAAGACGAAGAGGCAATCCGCGTGATGTCCTTGAAGCCACCGGCTGCCAGCCGACGCAGCGTCCCGTCTGCCGTATCGGAATTCCGGACGGTATCCACCAGCATGGCTGCAATGGCGTGTGGGAGATGGCTTATCAGGGCAGTGGCGTGATCGTGCTCTCCCACATCCATCACGATGGGCATGGCCCCGGTGCAGGACACCTGAAGGGACACGCTTTCGAGCGATTCCGGCGTCGTTTCGGGGTATGGGGTCAGCACAAACCAGGCATTTTCAAATAGATTGGCGCGCGATGCGGCATATCCGGATCGTTCCGAACCAGCCATCGGATGACCGCCGATAAAACGGTGCCTCTGCCCCATCTGTGAAAAAATCTCCATCACTTCCCGCTTTGTGCTGCCTGTGTCAACCAGCAGGCACTCCTCGGGCAAATGGGGAATCAGGGAGGAAGCAACAGCGTGCATGGTGGAAACGGGCGTACAGAGGAATACGAATGAACAACCGGAAAAGGAGCTGTCCGGAATACCTGTTCCCACGTCTATGACATGTTCCGCCAAAGCTTTTTCAAGATGGGCGGCATTTGAATCACAGGCGACTATCCTCGTATGGCGATGATTCGCCTTCCATGCTTTTGCAAGTGAACCACCGACAAGTCCAAGCCCTATGATGCCAAGTTCCACAGCCCGCTTCATTTATTGTCCACCCCCGCCGCCGAATGATCACAATTATATCACAGTGCCGATCTCCAACATTGCAAATACTGGATTTGCGGGGCTCTTCGCCGATTCATGCTGTAAAATCCAGGTTATGTCACAGAGTCGTTCTCCAAAACGAAAAAGCCGCCCTCCATGCGGAAAGGCGGCCTATTGAAAAACCCTTGCAGGCTTGCAGACTGAAAATTGATACGAACCTTACGGATTGATTGCCTATCAGGCAAACCATTGATGTCAGGCAAGGCAATCTGGCCGACCCCTACTTCGCGCCCTTGCCTCCCGGAATGAACTCCACGAGGGACGTCAGGTCCGCGCGTCCCAGCAATGCCTTGACTTCATCGGGGTTACGCCCCTTCTGCAGCAGGTGGACGGCAAGTGCCTGCCTGAGCATATGCGGGGTTATATCCTTTTCGATGCCCGCCTGCTGGGCATATTGCTTGATAATCTTCCAGAAACCCTGTCTTGAAAGGCGTCCGCCGTTCGTATTGATGAACAGGGCATTCTCATTCCTGTCGCGCATCATGTACGGGCGCGCTTCTTCCAGATAGCTGCCCATCGGCTTCATGCATTGGGAATCGATTGGGATGAACCGATCCGAACCCGGTTCCCCGCAGCGGAGGATGCTGTTCTTCATGTCAAGGTCTATCGTGTTCAATGCTATCAGCTCGTGGACGCGTATGCCGGATGCATAGACAAGTTCCATCATCCCCTTGTCCCGAACTCCTTTCAGACCGCTTTTCGGTCCGCTTTTCACAGGTTGGTCCAATAGGATCCGGACTTCGTCCTGCGTGAGATATCCGGGCTTTTTCCGATCTATCTTGGGAGATTCGATACCAATGGTGGGATTCACCGAGACGATGGCTTCCATCATAAGGTACCGGTAAAAAACACGGACGGACGCCATGCTCCGGTTGATGGTGGTGGGCGCGCGTCCGGCAGACTGCTGATCCTTTATGTAATTTGTGAAAATATCGTATGGAGCTTGTTTAATGTCAGTAATATTTTGTTTTCCTAGAAAATCAATATATTGCTGCACATCCCTGCAGTAAGATTCAAGGGTATTTTCCGAAAGTGTCTTTTTGCTTCGCAGATAGGCGATGAACTCCAGCAACAGTTCTTTCATGATATCCCCCTCTCATTCCTCAACATTTTGTCGTTGCTCCGTTGCCCTCACATATATATACCAAATAGATTGCCTTACAATCAGGCAAACGCTTTTTCCCAGAGAAATATGTTATTCGAATGTCAGGTGCCTGAAAACTTCATCACGCCCAACCGATCCAGCCCGGCATAAAGCCCTGCGATTGTCTTTCCATCGGTAATGCGGCCGTCCCGAATCATGGACAGCGCTTCGGTGAATGATACGGGAAACGATGAGATGAATTCATCTTCATCCGGCTTCGGGATGCCTCGCAGCATGTCCGTGGCCAGGAAGACATGGATAATCTCATCCGAAAAACCAGGCGTGGACTGCATGGAAAAGAGTTTCTCCATCGACGCGGCACGAAAACCCGTCTCCTCCTCAAGTTCCCGGATTGCACAGGTTTCGGGCTCTTCTCCGGCATCCAGCTTCCCGGCCGGAATTTCAATGGAAATCATTTCATTCGGTTTCCGATATTGGCGCACAAGCAGAAACTCCCCCTCACGGGTGACGGCCACAACGGCTGAAGCGCCCTTGTGACGGACAATGTCCCGTGTGGCAGTTCTTCCGTTCGGAAGTTCCACAGTCAGCTTTTCAACCCGTATGATGCTCCCTAGATAGACCGATTCAGTGTGAATCGTCTTTTCCGCCTGCTGCATGCTGCCTGCTTTCACCTATCGCGCGCGCTTTTCCGGTAACCGCGCCCATCGCATCGATGATGGCGGACCGGAAGCCCTCACGTTCCAAAACGGCTAATCCCTCAATGGTGGTCCCTCCCGGAGAAGTGACCATGTCCTTCAATTCGCCGGGGTGTTTTCCGCTTTTCAGCAGCAGCCGGGCAGAACCCGCCATGGCGGCGGCGGCCCAGCGGTAGGCGGATGCACGGGGTATGCCGGAGAGGACGGCCGCGTCGCCCATCGCCTCTATCATCATGAAAAAGAAGGCGGGACTGCTGGAGGTAACCGCTGTCACTTCGCTCATCAGCCGTTCCTCAAGCTCTTCGACCATCCCGGCAGTTTCCAGGAGGGATGCCACAATGCGCTTTTCTTCCGGCAATACGGCAGGCGTGCAGCAATACAGCGTGATTCCTTCGCCAATCAGCGCCGGTGTATTCGGCATGGTGCGGACCACTTTGGCCTGCTCTCCGAAAAACCGGACGTAAAGCGAAAGGGGAAGACCTACTGCGAGGGTGACGTATATTTTCCCTTCCGATGGAGCGCAAGCACAACTCCTCAATACCGATTCCATATGATTTGGCTTCACTGCGAGGAATACGATGTCGGAAGCAGCGGCAACGGACTGCTCGCCCGTGTGGGTCACGGCCCCGTAAAGCTTAGCCGTTTCATCCATTTTCATCATGTCCTTGTCATAAATGTGGAATACAAAAGAAGGATTTCCCGCGTGAATGCCCTTGAGCATGGCTCCACCCATGGCACCCGTTCCAATAAAGCCGATATTCATGGCTCTTCCTCCTGATTGTCGATATCTGCCGGCATGTCCGGTTAACATCTCTGGATGACATAGTCGGATGAAAATACAGGTTGTCAATCCGCCAGGACATATTGTCCGGATTCGGTTTCTCCGCCATATGGAACGCCCAGGTGCGCGTATGCCAGCCGCGTGGCCTTGCGGCCCCTCGGCGTCTTTTGTATGAACCCGAGCTGCAGCAGGAACGGTTCATATACGTCCTCGATTGTGTCAGGCTCTTCTCCAGTGGTTGCCGCCAAGGTATCCAGACCCACCGGTCCTCCGTCGAATTTGCGGATGATGGCATTGAGAATGACCCTGTCCGTCCCGTCAAGGCCAAGAAGGTCCACGTCGAGGGCATTCAATCCATATTGCGCGATGTCCATGGTGATTTGTCCGTTGGAGCGGATTTCCGCGAAATCCCTCACGCGGCGGAGCAGCCGGTTGGCCACGCGCGGCGTGCCGCGCGACCTGCGGGCAATTTCCATGGACGCCGCAGGATCGATGACAATGCCGAGGATTCCGGCTGAACGGTTGACGATGCGCGTGAGCTCAGAATCCGTGTATAATTCCAAACGGTTGATGATCCCAAAACGGTCGCGAAGCGGTGACGTCAGCATGCCTGCCCGTGTTGTCGCCCCTATCAGCGTGAACCGCGGAAGGTCGAGCCTGATGGATCGCGCACTGGGACCCTTTCCGATCATGATGTCGAGGGCATAATCCTCCATGGCGGGATACAGGATTTCTTCCACGCTCCGGTTAAGCCGATGGATTTCATCTATGAACAATACGTCTGACACTGCGAGATTCGTGAGAATGGCTGCCAAGTCTCCCGGCTTCTCAATGGCGGGACCCGAGGTGATGCGCAGGGGAACCCCCATTTCCGTGGCGATTACGCCTGCCAGCGTGGTTTTCCCAAGACCGGGCGGGCCATAGAGCAGGACATGATCAAGTGATTCTCCGCGCTTTTTCGCCGCTTCGATGAAAACGGAAAGATTGGACTTCACTTTCTCCTGTCCGACATATTCAGCCATTGTCCTGGGCCTCAGGCTCGTATCGGCTTCTTCATCGCGACGAACCGCTCCGCCCAGCAGACGTTCTTCCTCCAACAACATTCCCCCCCGTCATCAGACATGACCGTGTCAGAAAATCCTGCCACGCATTTTCAAAGCGTCGCGGATGACCGATTCCAGCGGTTTCCCCTCTTCGATCACGGCGGATACGGATTTTTGCGCTTCCGACGCAGTATACCCGAGCATCATGAGCGCGCCGGCCGCCTCTCCGAAAATGCCCTCCGGAATGGTTTCATGAGCTGACTGAACGGTTCCGGACACGACCCCGAAAGCAGAAAGCTCCTTCTTGATTTTGTCCTTCAGTTCCAGGATGATGCGCTGCGCTGTTTTTTTGCCGATACCCTGCGCTCTTGTCAGGCGGTCTGCGTCCTCAGTAAGCACTGCCAGCCCGAATGAAGAGGGGGTAACGGCTGAAATCAATGCCAGCGCGGCTTTCGGCCCAACACCGCTAACGGCGAGAAGCTGTTCGAACATGCGGAGTTCGGCTTCCGTCAGAAATCCGTAAAGGGCAAGTGTGTCTTCACGTACATAGGTGTGGGTAAATACGCGGACCAATTCCCCGATTCCGACTTCCGCCAAGGTTCCGGTCGCGGTGAATACCCGGAACCCGATGCCGTTCACATCAAGTATAAGACTGTCCTGCGTAATCCGATCGAGGACTCCCCTCAGATGTGCAACCATCCCGTTTGCCAAGCCTCCCTGTTGTTTTTAGGATTACAAACATAATACCACACGCATGAATCCATTGGCTTGAATATATGACAAGAGCAAGATCGGCAACCCGATCTTGCTCTCCAAATCAATCTCCGGACAAAACCACGACGGTAAGGTCTGTCTCTTGCGAGACAACCCTGCAATTGCATTCTCCGGACAAAACCACGGTGGGACGAGTCTACTTCTGGTCTCCCAGAATGTCTCCGATCGTGTTGGCCAGATCTTCGACGTGTTCGTTCGAATAACCCTCATGATCCATCGCATTTGACGATTCTTCTGCAGCCTGATGAGGAGGATCTATCGGGGCGACTTCCCGAATGCTCAGGCTGATTTTCTTAAGCTCCGAATTGACTTCCAGAATCTTCATTTCCACATTCATGCCGATATGAAGGACTTCCTCGGCACGGGCAATGCGAACGCTGGAAATCTGGGAAATGTGCACAAGGCCTTCGACACCTGGTTCGAGTTCGACAAAGGCGCCGAACGGGACGATGCGGATGACCTGACCTGCCACGATGTCACCGGACTGATACTTGCGATCGATGCCGTACCACGGATTGTCCTCTATGCGGCGGTAACCGAGCGAAAGCTTTTTCGATTCCGGATCGAAGTTCAGGATGCGGACCTTCACAACATTGCCGATTGAAAGGACTTCGGACGGATCCGATATTTTCTTCCATGACAGTTCGGAAATGTGGATGAGGCCGTCGACGGCTCCCAGATCCACGAATGCGCCGAACTTGGTAAGGCTCTTTACTGTCCCGGTATATTCCTTGCCGATTTCGATATTGCCCCAGAATTCCGCTGACAGCTTCGCCTTTGTCTCTTCGATGATGACGCGGCAGGAGCCGACGACGCGGCGCTTGTTCTTTACCAGTTCCGTGATGCGGAATGTAACGGTGCGGCCCACGTAGGGTACAAGGTCCTTCACGAACCGGTCGCTGACCTGGGATGCGGGGATGAATACCCGGATTCCCTTGAAATCCGCAACCAAACCGCCCTTGACCACTTCCCTGACGACTGCGTCGACGGGGGCGCGGCTTTCAAAGGCCTCATCCATGATTTCAAGACCGCGCATGGAATCAACCTTCTTTTTGGAAAGCTGAACATTACCCTCCCCATCATTGATTTTCATAATCAGCGCCGTGATGGGGGCACCTTCACGAAGGTCCCGCTCGGGATCGAAGCCGGGTTGTTCCAGAAACTCATCCATCGGGATGAGTCCGTCGGCCTTGTATCCGAGATCGACGAACACCTCATTATTATTGTATCCGATGATCTTTCCCGTGACCACCGTATTGGGGATGAGCTGTGTCATGGTCTGCTCAAAGGCTTCGCTGAAGCTCATCTCGCCGTCCACTTTGTTGTTCATGTCTTCCATGCCTTGAATTACCTCCCTGATTACCCATTCAGGCGTTGATGCCCCCGCGGTAATCCCGATCTTTTTGATTGAACGATTCAGGGTGGGAAGCTCTGCCGCCGTTTCCACAAGATATGTCTTTGGACATGCATCCAGACAAATCATGTACAATTTTTGCGTGTTGGAGCTGTTCCTCCCGCCAATAACGACCATCGCATCCACGCTTCGGGCCAGTTCCCCGGCTTCCGCCTGCCTACGGACAGTCGCATTACATATTGTATCAAATTTCAAGACGAATGCAAACCTTTTCTTGAGCATCCCCACGACTGCTTCATAACGTTCCGGGACCGACGTTGTCTGGGCTACCGTACTGATGGGCATGCCCAAGGGTATTTCAAGCCGTTCAGCATCCGCATCCGTTTCCACAACGGCCGCATAAGCCCCGCACCAGCCACGTATCCCCGCCACTTCCGGGTGGGACGGATCCCCGGCAATGACTATGAAATGGACTTCCCGTGCCTGCCTCTGCACGAGGACATGGATTTTTGCAACATAGGGGCACGTCGCATCCAGTATCCGGACTCCCGTCCTGTTCAATGCTTCATAAACGTCGGGTCCCGCGCCGTGCGCACGGATAATCACGCAATCATCGGAATGCAGGACAGGGGGGTCCGCGATGCCGCCTGCCGTCTCCGGGTCTGCAGGGCCGTATCCGGGCGGGCCGTCAAACGGGCGTATGGCCCGGATGCCCTTCCGCTGCAGCGCCTCCACAGCCTGACGGTTGTGGATGATATCACCGTAAGTGAACACACGGCCGACCCCGGCCGGCGTTTCCATTGCCACTTTGAGGGCACGGTCCACGCCAAAGCAGAATCCGGCATATTTTCCAAGCTTTATTTCCATGGGTCACTGTCCTATCAGCGCGTAAATCCGGTCAATGATGTCTGAAGTCGCCGCATAGAGCGCTTCCCTGTCCGGTTTGCCGCTTATCGGCTTTTGCAGGTGAAACGGTTTTCCATACACAATGCGCATTTTACAGAATATATGGTAGTGGCCATCCAATGCCACGGGCAGGATGGGGGCGTCCGTGTGATAGGCAATCAGCGCGGCTCCGCCTTTTCTGCGTTCCGGCGCCTTCTTCCGGGTACGTGTCCCTTCCGGAAAAATGCCGACAACCTGCCCCTGTTTCAGCAATGAGATGGCGCTCTTGACGGAGCCGGCATCCCCTTTCCCGCGATGAACCGGAAAAGCGCCGAGGCCCCTGAAAATATATGCCAGGAATGGATTGGCGAAGAGTTCCGCCTTAGCCATGAAGTGAAC
>CAZFWQ010000027.1:0-8596 GCA_964522755.1 uncultured Oscillospiraceae bacterium
TTCCCAGTCCCTTGGCCTGCTTCTGGCTTTGTCGCTCATTCTGCTGGCCATTCTGCCGCATGGGGTGATGCCGGTATTTCTCCTCTGGCCCCTGGTCCTGGTCAACGGCGTCAACATGGCCTCCTGGATTGGATTCGTGAACTATACCATGGACATCGTCCATGCAGAGGAACGAACTGTCTACATGCTCATCGGCAACCTGATGACATTCCCCTTTGCCTTTCTCGCCTTCTTTGCAGGCATCATGGCCCAGGTATTCGGATACACGCCCATCTTCGTGATCAGCGCCATCGCCGCCAGTGTGGCCGTCATTCGGGCAACACGGATGAAAGCATCCCATGTGCCGGTTGAAACCTCCATGGCAGCTGTGGCAGGAGATTGATGAACGTAAGTACGCCCTTATCGCATTTGATTGACAAACGTGAATACGGCCTTATCAAATTTGATTGACAAACGTGAATACGGCCTTATCAAATTTGATTGACAAACGTGAATACGCCCTTATCGCGTTTGATTGACAAACACGACTATAGCTCGATCGCACTCACATGCCATTCAATGTTCATCCTGACTCAATATGTCAATACTTTCACAGACAAAGCGCTGATTCCGCTTCCAAGCACCGTATGGGACCCTTTTCGACTTGTCGGGGCCATGTGCGGAAGAGGATTGTCCATGCATGCTTCAAAAATGCCTGTTTCCGGGGCATCCGGGAGATAAAGGTCCAATTCGCCGAATGCGTCATGGGAAAAATTCGAGAGCAGCACTGCGTGCCTGCCGCCAAGATCAAATCGGCAGATGAGGATATTGGGCTCGCCTGCGACATAGGCAGGTTTTTCAAAACGGTCATCGATCTTTGCGATGACGGATTGAATGATGGCTTGCCGGACAGGCGTCATGTGACCTTGAATGCTGCCCGCCCTGCCATAGGGAAGCACAAGCACCCTCCTGTCGTACACGGCAGTTCCCGCTCCGGCCCTGCGGCCGTCCGGATGCCTGACATCGGAAACCAGCTCCAAATCATCAACATGTCTGATATCCGCATCATAGTGGATTTCCAGATAGTCCCCCACCCCGACTTGCGAAGACACCCGCGCCTCTTCCACGCCGGCATACGTGCGTCCGTCGCATACCTGATCGAAGGCCTGGAAACCGCTTTCCATCGGATGCCACGCGGCACCCGACATACCGGCCAGCCTGCCGTATCCCATATCCATGAGGGTAAAGGCCGCCTCGCCGTCCATGATGACGAAGTTGTCTTCGAAAAGCCTGCAAAGCTTGTTTTCATCCAGATTTCGAAAGTACTGACCTGAAACGGCGACAACTTTGCCTGTCGGTTCGCCATCCACGCAATAGGTCCAGGAAATCCCCATCACTGACAGCAGTGTAGCCCAGAATGTCTCGCCGGGATAGGGTCCCTCCATTACTTTGCCTTCAGCGACATGCAGCGTCCGGGATGATGCTGTGCTGACAAGCACGCGAACACCCGACTGCCTGTTCACCTTCATGCCCATCGCCTTCATGCCGTCCAGGAATTTTTTCGATTCCGACAATGCCTTCTGGTACCCTTCCTGCATGAGGATGCCGTTGCCCATCATGTCGAAAAGGTTGAGCGTGATGCCGTCGGCACCCATCGCAAGCGAAGAGGCAAGCTGGAAGCCCGTGAAGGTTTTGGATTTGGAGAACCTGGAATAAGGATAATTCTCCAGTTCAGGATAGATTTCCGTATCCGGGGGCACGACGTTTGCCGTCAGGACACTGTATGCGACAAATCCCTGAAGATACTGCTGGGGCGTGACTTCAGTATAGGCGGGCAATGTTGGCCGGCTCACCATGGGGTTCCCCGCGGACAATCCGGTGAGAATCCCCGGCCAGTCCCTTCCTTCCGCGCAATGGACATGCGGGCAGGAACTCATCAGCCCCACCCTGGTGGCGGGTGAAATCCGGTGCACGGCATCGCCGATGATCTCCGCGTTCCGAACCATGGCGTCCCGGGCCGTATCCAGCCATATTTCCCGATAGGGGTGGGGAATGCCGGGTTTCAATATTCCGGCGACAAACTCATCACGATTGACTTTCCTACCAATGCGCCTTGAGTATTCCGCCATGTGCAGCTCACAGAAACACCCTCCCCAGACAAGGGGCAAGTGATTGTGCAGACGGAAATCATCCTCTACCCAAAGCATTTCAGGGCGCAATTGCGCATAGCGCGAATAAACGTCCGCGATATAGCCGCGCCATTGCGGACAGATTGGGCATGCAACCGCTGTTGCGGTATTCCCGTGCGGATCTGTCATCAACGTGAAATCCTGTCCGCTATGAAGTGTCCTGCCCCGGTCGCAGTGCAGCAGCGTCGGCCATGGATTGATGGATGTCGTGATGCCCAGGGGTTTCAGCAGTTCCTTGCCCCGGGCGATCATGTCCATCCACGGTCCTGTCTCTTCACGCGTCAGGTGTCCCTGATTCAGTTCTTCGCCATTGATGAGGAACATGACGTCATCTATCCGGGCGCTTTCACAAAATGACAGCAGCCTTTCAAAATGGGCGGATTCATGCCGGCCCGGCTGCATGGTGTATCGGAGTGAATACCAGAATCCCTTTCCCGCGTCAACGTTCATGCAAATTCCTTCCTTTCATGCATCCCGATGCCACCGGCACCCTCATTCCCGAGCCCCATTTCGAGATCTCCTGCATGGCCTTATTTTGAAATCTCGTACATGGCCTGCGTGCAGATGCGGGCATGGCTCATCAGATCTTCCACGTCGACATATTCGTCAGGCGAGTGCGCTCCGGCTCCGGCCCCGCCGAATCCGATCCCGCGACCTGCCATGGACCGCGCGTAAGTGCCGCCGCCGGTTGACAGAAGTTCGAGCTTTTTGCCTGTGTGCATTTCATAGGCGATGGAAAGGCGGCCGATCAGAGGATGGTCCTCCGGAAAATGCAATGGCGCCACATCCCTGTCCACAATGACCGTTGCATTTGTCCCGCCCGCATGCCTGCGTATTATTTCCGCAATGACTTCCCCATTTCGCGTGATCGGGTATCTGATGTCGATGGCGAGTGTCAACGACGCGGCATCCATGGAAATGCTGCCGACATTCATGGACAACGCACCCGACTCCGCATCATGACAGCTGATGCCCAATCCCTGGCCTTCGGTTCCCGCACCCAGGGCACCGTTGACATATTCCAGGAAATTGTTCCTGGCCTTGCCTTCTGTTCCAATGCCGCACAACGCTTCAAGCCATTTCACCATGAGAAGGACGGCGTTGATTCCCATTT
Source organism: uncultured Oscillospiraceae bacterium (assembly GCA_964522755.1). GTDB lineage: Bacteria > Bacillota > Clostridia > DSM-8532 > DSM-8532 > JAEWSN01. Next base: position 3,283 of record CAZFWQ010000027.1, read on the forward strand.
CAGGCGCGGCACCGTGGGCGGATTTTCCGATTGTTTCAAGGATGAGCAGCCCGGGCTCCTCTTCCGATCGAATCACGGAGACCCTTCCCCCCGCCCCGGCTGATTCCTTCAGCCATTTTCCCTGTTCCTCTGTCAGCAGGGCTGAATCAACGGTTGCGAAGCATTGACGGGGAACCATGTTGACGGCATCCCCTCCTTGTATCCGCCGAATGAACCCGACGCCCGGATCCCGTCCGGGATTGTCTTTGATGATGCGGATGCGGAGGATGCCCTTCTCCCTGTTGATGGCCGGATACCCGACATCCGGCGTGAACGCCATCAGGGGGAGGGGTTCCTTTGAGAAATAATGGTCCATGTCCTCTGAACCTGTTTCCTCGGCGCACCCAAGGATGACCCGGATACTGCGTTTCGGGCGGTATCCAGCATCCCGCAGGGCTTTAAGACCATAGAGGGCGACAATCGCGGGTCCTTTGTCGTCCGATGCGCCGCGCCCGTATATCCTGTCTCCATCCATCACACCGTCATAAGGAGGGAACGTCCATCCCAGTCCTGCGGGAACAACATCAAGGTGGGCGAGTACCGCAACGTAATCCTTTCGCGAAATGGCTTCACCCGCCGGTGCCGCTTCACCCGCCAGCGACGCTTCACACGCGCTGTTTCCCGCATCGGCAGCTTGTCCGGAGCAGTCATCCGACATAGGTTCACCGCTTGCTTCAAATTCCACATGTCCCGCATGACCGCCGACATTCCTTGTCGCGAACCCCCAGCTTGCCCCGAGTTCAAGCGCGTACCGGAGTGCCTCGTAAGCGCCTTCGCCATACGGTTTTCCAGGAAGGGCAGGTTCCCGGACACTTTGGATCCTGACAATCCCGCGAAGGCTGTTCACCATCTCTTCGCGATAGGCATCAACAGTGTTTCCCATATTCATCGGATTTTCCTCCCCGTCGGCCACCGCCACTTCTTCGCGCCTCATTTGTTTTTCAATTGCGCGCACATGGGGATGAGCCAGTCCAGCTGGTGGTCCAAAAGCGTGGCTTCCAGCGGAACGCCGTCCGCGTCCCAGCCCATCATGCCATAGTAGGCATCAATCTCTTCCTGGAAAACTTCCCGGCCGAGGACGACTCCGCTGAGCCGCCCATAGGCGATGGGTTCAATGAAAAAGCGCTCCGGCAGCGTATCCTGATCTTTCCCGATCCCTTCGCGGAGATTGTAGGCCTTCATGAGGTGGTTCCTGCGTTCACCCCAGCGCATGAACTCGTAGGAACTGGTTTTCCATCCGGTAATCGCCTGGATGAGGCGGGATATTGTTTCCATATCGAGCAGCCTTGTCGGCGCACTCGCGAAAATGCAGAGGTCCATGGCGTCGCAGGCGCTCCACAGGTTATTGAGGGCCTTGTACGTCCTCACTTTCCCCTTGCCGGCGTACTGCATGGGTGTCCTCTCCATGACACCTATCGCGCGGGAGTATTCCAAAGTGTGTTCCCATCCGGTTACCGTGTCGAAGTCCCAGTCATGCTCGCAGATGTCATACCTCGGTCCGATGGGGGCCGTCGCGTAACCGAGCGCCAGATTGGTCTGGGTGCGCGGTTCGAACGAAACCATTTCAATTCCTTTCACCTGCATGGCGAAGCGTTCCGCTCCCTTGCCGATTTTTTTAGCCGCGCGAAGGCTGCCTTCCGCCAGAATATCGCCGACGCCATTCCTGTATGCAATGTCACGAACCAGGGCGAGGATTTCCTCCCCGGCGCCGAACCGGATGTTGCCACCATCCGCATCGCCTTCTCCAAGCAGTCCCGCCTCGGAACATTCCATTGCGAAACTGATGGTGAATCCCAATGAGACTGGATCCATCCCGAGCAGGTTGCAAAGGACATTCGACTCAAGCATGATTTCAAGATTCCTGTTGCCGATGTTCGGTCCCATGGACCCCGTCACTTCCTGATGGATGCCTGAAGCCATGCGGGTTTGTCCGGCCGGATCGATGCGCTTGATGCAATCGTTCGGGCAGCCGGGGCATTCCATGGCTCCCCGGTGATACTTGAGATAATTTGCACGCGTATAGTTTGACCCTTCTATTTTCAGGTTGGAGCGATAGTTGTCCACCCCGATGTATGCCGTTTCGGAATCCGACAAATCAGCCGACGCGGAAAATCCCGGGGCATTTTTCTGCCACATCGCCAGACTGTTTTTTGGCATATCATCTGCAAACCGTTTGGAAATGGCGGCAACCCCTTCGGGATCGAAAAGGGCTGGCAGGTTGAATCCCTTGAGAACAAGCGCTTTCACGTTTTTCGAGCCCATCACCGCGCCGACGCCCATCCGCATGGCCTGGACGGCGTAATCGGTCACGATGCTTGCGAAACGGACAAGGTTTTCCCCGGCGGGACCGATGACCGCGACGCGCGTTTCATCCGCTCCATACAAATCCAGCAGACGGTCTGTCGCAACCGTGGTATCGCAGCCCCAAAGGTCGGCTGAATCCCGGAATGTGACACGGCCGCCTTCCATCACCAGCGTGACTGGCACGGCAGACCGCCCGTGGATGACGACGGCATCGTATCCGGAACCTTTCAGATGCCTTCCAAAAGAGCCTTCGCAGCGGGTTTCCGCAATGCCCCCGGATAGAGGGGACTTTGTCACGACGCTGAACCGGGCAAGCCCGGGCGCTTCCTGACCCGCAATGACGCTGGATGCGAAAATGAGCGGGTTCTCCGGAGACAGCGCGTCATTGCCAGGCTCCGTATCCCGCAGCAGAAGCCATGTGCCGAGCATTCCTCCCCCGGCGTAGATGCGGTAATCCTTTACATCCGGAACTTCCACCCGTGTTGCCTGCCGTGTCAGGTCTATGTGGAGAATCTTGCCGTTGTATCCGAATATTCCTGCCATGTTGTTATTCTCCTTCTCGTTTTTGGTAGGAAGCCAAGGCCTCCCCCTATGGACTCATGATTTTATTCTCATTCTCATTTTTGGGAAGCCAAGGCCTCCCCCATGGATATGACCACCAGCTGGTGGATTCCCACCATCGGCAACTCAATTTCCGCCCATTCGCCCTTTTCCCGAACCGCCAATTCACATGGTTCCGGGAAAACCACTTTTGCGCCGACAACCGGAAACACGGATGCCGAAAGGCGCAAGGTGCCGCCTTTGACCGGCGGCGCATCACCTCCCGTTTTCTCTGCAAGGTTTGAAAGGTTGTGTACAATCAGCTCATGGCCACGGCGGTATGCGACGAATCCAACGGTATCCGGAATATCCGATACCAGCGAAATGGATGGATTCGGCAGCATGTGGCTCATGATTCCGTCAAAAATCCCCTGTGCAAGATGGAAGCCCTTGTTCCTTCCGCGGAAGAAGTCATGGGCAAGGTACAGCACCTGTCCTTCTCCAAACTGATTTTCAAGAACAGCCGGAAATTGAGACGGAGAATCAGCCGGCGGCGGGCACCACCAGTTTACCCACGTATTTTCCGTCAGCGGAACGGTCGGGTACACAATCTGTCCAAGTACCTTCGCGGTTGTCGCCGTGACCCCTGTTTGGACGGGGCCTGCAGGAGGAAGGGTGTCCGGTGTGTTCTTCCAGATCGGATGGGTGAATGGCCTGACATACGCGCCCCATTCGGCTGAGGCATAATCGTCGAGGGTACGCGCATAATCACATCCAAGAAGGTCCGCAAGGGTGAAATTGTCTTGTCGTGTTCCATCAGCCTGGTAGAGACCGCACTCTCCGTCTGCCAGTACCGTTCCACCCTGCCGGACAAAAGCACGCAAGGCATCCGCCAGTTCCGGACTCACATGATACAGGCCGGCCAGGATGACCGTGCGGAATGACGAAAGGATCGGGGTATTTGTACTACCCTGTAAATGCGCTGAATGTAATACATGTCGCAGAAATATCGGCGCATTCACAGGTCTTTCTGATGATTCGCCGCGAAGCATGTAAAGTCTATCCGCGGTTCCAGCAGATGCTTTCAAGGAGTGCCCTGCCGTTGCGGCAAGCATCTACAAAGGGGCAATACCTGCGGTAATCTCCCTCTCCGGAAGCACCGTCCACGTGCAATTGGCGGAATCGCAGCACTTCATCGCGCCGAGGATTGCCTCCCGGTGCGGATCGGACTGCTTGCAGCGACCTATGGCGTTCATGACCACCCTGTTTCCCGCCTTGGCTGAAGACGAGAGGTCGCTCTGGATGATGGCCACATCGGCAATCAGTTTTCTTCCGGACAGGTAAGGTTCCATGCGGGCTACGTCCTGATAAGCCTTCCCAATCCGCCGCGCTTCCTCATGTTCAAGGGTGCCGTCGACATGCTGGCTGCCGCTGTACAGGAAGACGCGGCAGCCGGCGGCGGCTATCTGCGCGGCAGCCAGCGTGTATATGTTCTGGTGCCTGTAGTTGTAGACTTCCGAGACATCGCCCGGTCCAAGCTGCGGGAACCCGCCACGCGCGGTATCGCGCGAGTAGGCCGCGGACAGCCAGTTGCCCGCCCACGGTTCCGTGAACTGGTAATCCAGCTTCCGGCGGATTTTCTCCGGATACAGCGCCGCGAAATTTATCGTCACCCTGATGGACGGGTCAATCGATTTGACGGTTTTCAAGACATCATCCAGCATGTCCGAGGCACAGTCTTCCAGAAAAAGGTTGACCTCCCGGCCAGCCTCTCCGAAATCCAACGCATGGAATTCATCATGGCTCTCCTTGAAATCCGATGGGAGCGCATACCCGAACCTAGCCTGAAATTTGGCACGGCAAGAAGGACAATAGCACAGCGATTTCCCGAATATGTCCAGGAACAGGCTGTCCGGATGATAATTCCGCACAATTTCCGCCAGCTGCCCAAGGACATATCCGCGATATCCCGTTTCATAGCAGGGCATGCCCCATTTGGCCATGCGCCCTTTCAGGCTGACCGCTTCACCCTTGGCATCGCGGATGCTCCACTCCGGGTGGAGCTGCGGTGCGAGCGTATCGTATTCAAGGCAATAGTATGCGTTGAACTCGATGTCTTCTTCCCGCAGCACCTGGCTGACTGCCGACACCCAATCCTGCTTCAGGGCCGGATGCCTTGTCCCGATGGCCGTATCATAATAGGAATATCCCCAGTGATCCTTGCAGTACAGCATCAGGCTGCTGATGCCGGCGGTGCGGAAAAAAGACCGGTATTCACTGATGTCAAGATGTTTGAGGGTGACGGCCGGCGGTGCTGGTGAATGATGGTCAATCAGATAACCCCGAAAAGAGGCATGATGAAAATCCGACATTTGCTTTCCCTCCAGGTTTGTCCTGTCATCGGCGTGCCGCATGCCACTCCAGATCTGCC
>CAZFWQ010000027.1:8696-11346 GCA_964522755.1 uncultured Oscillospiraceae bacterium
GCCGCATGCCACTCCAGATCTGCCTTTTTCCGGCGCGCCGCATGCCACTCCGTACATTGCCGATTCTCGGCCTGTCATTCCGTCTAGTCCTGTCATTCCGTCTAGTCCTGTCAGACTGCTCCCAGCGCGGTTTCCAATTCCTCAAGCAGGCTTTCAGCGTGTTCCAGGCCGGTAGAAAGCCGGATGAGTCCATATGGGATGCCCATCTGGATTCCCTCCTCTTCGGTCAGGCTGAAATCAATCATCAGACTCTCAAAGCCGCCCCAGCTGGGTCCATAACCGAAAACATGAAGTTTCTTCTTGAATCCGGTCAAATCGGCATGCGGTTTCACGAGTTCGAAACTAAGCAAACCGGAACAACCGCTCATCTGCTTGCGCGCCAGTTCATGCCGCTCATGGGAAGGCAGCCACGGATAATGGACCTTCGCCACCTTCGGATGACCTTCCAGATAGGTCGCGATGCGGAGAGCACTTTCCTGATGCTGGCGCATCCGGAAGGGCAATGTGCGGATTCCCCTTGTCAGCAGGGATGCCTGGTGCGGATCCATGCACGCGCCAAACAGGCTGCGCTCCTGCGAGGCGACAGATTGCATCGCCGGAAGAGACCCGGCCGCTGCTCCTGCTACAATGTCACTGTGGCCTCCCAGATACTTGGAAGCCGAATGCACAACCATTTGTATGCCCATTTGCAGCGGATTCTGAAAAAGAGGCGTCGAATAGGTGTTGTCGATCACTGTGGCGAGACTCCGGCTGTTGGCCCATTGCGCTATGCCGGCCAGGTCCAGGATGCGGAAAACGCCATAGCCCGGACTCTCCAGATATACCAATTTGGTATTTGGCCTAGCCGCCTTCTCAAAGTCTTCAGCCTGCCACCCGTCAACGAGGGTCGTTTCAATGCCGAACCTGGCAAGATACTGCGTCAGGAACATCCTTGCGGGGCCATAAATGCCTCTTGCCGCAAGAATATGATCGTTCCGGCCGACATGATGCATGATGGATGAGGAGATGGCTCCCATGCCTGAAGAAAAACACCGGGCTGCCCCGGCCATTTCAAGTTCCGCGATCTTGGCTTCCGCCACTTCGACCGTGGGATTTGAACTTCTGGAATAACTGTATACGTTGTTTTCCGGATGGGCCGGATCCTGGATGAAAAGGGAGTTCTGGTATATGGGGGGCACTACCGCCCCGTAGTGAAGGCTCCGGTCTTCGCCCCCATGCATGCAGATGTCTTCCTTGTGCTGCATTGACCTGTTTCCTCCTTGATGATGCGCGGGAATTGAATGGTCACCCTGCCGGACGTCAGTCCCAGAACATGATATTTCATCCGGGAAAGAAACACAAGGAACATCCGCCGGTTGCACCGTTGACCTTGATGACATCCCTCCCGTCGACAATTTCGACAGGCATGCCGAAAACCATCGCGCGGTCGGTCATATTCGGATTGCATGTGATTATACTTACGCGGATGACCGCAACGTGTGAGTTGTTCTCACAATTGAACCCAATCGGTAGAAATATGAGATAATGAAAAAGGCCTTCATTCCATTCGGTCATGCGCACTCTCGATATTATTTCGCATCGAACTACGTGGATATGATGGAACCCATGTCTCGCTGGCAGAAATCGAATCCAATTCCATCGTCAACCAGATGTAAATGCTGACCACCAACGGGAGGGCAAAAGATGAAGCAGATGACGGGCAAGGAACGAATCATGACCGCCCTTTTCAACAGGACGCCGGACCGTATCCCGGCGACGCCGGACATCTCCATCATGATTCCGACCCGGTTGACGGGGAAACCGAGCTATATCGTCGAAGTGGATGGAAACCCCTCCCTCACGGACGCCTACATCAGGGCTGCGCGCTACTTCGGCATCGACGGGTGGCTCTTCAACGGCTCTTTCGACTTCCATCTGAAAACACCGATCCCCTGGGAGCAGAAGATCGAGAAGCACGCCGATCGCTGGTACGTACGGAACGTGATGCACACCCCCGATGGAGATCTCGAGGACCTCTCCGTCTTTCCGCACAACAATTCGGGCACACTCGTCGAGAAACCCGTGAAGGACTTCGAAAAGGACTTCATGAAGCTGCGCCATCTCTACGGAGAGATCGACTCCTATGACGACACCTATTACCGCCAGCAGCTCAAGGCGCTCGGAGATACCGGGATGATCTGCTGCTTCATCGCCCCGCCCGGCTTCCAGATCTACGGCTGCAGCGTCATGAACCTGGAAGACCTGACCTATGCGTACATGGACCACCGCGAGCTATTCGAGGAACTGGTCCACTTGCATGAGAAACATGCCCTGAGACAGACCGAGATGGCTCTCGACGCAGGAGTCGAGTCGATCCTGACAGGCGGGAGCGGCTCGATCACGCTGCAGTCGCCGGATTTGTTCCGGAAACTGTCATTGCCCACCATCCGCAAGATGACGCGGATGGCAAAGGAGGCAGGCGTCCTGATCGGCATCCATTCCTGCGGCAAGGAATATGCGGTTGTGGAAAGCTGCGCGAACGAAACCGACCTGAACTACCTCAACCCGCTGGAGATCCCTCCGATGGGAGACTGCAACCTGGCCGACATCAAGCGGAAATTCGGCTCGAAGCTGGCGCTGATGGGAAACCTGCATACCACGGAAGTCATGC
>CAZFWQ010000027.1:11356-19904 GCA_964522755.1 uncultured Oscillospiraceae bacterium
CTAGAGGGCAGTGTCGACCGGGTCCGTCTCGAGAGCCTGAGGGCCATCCGCGACGCGGGGCAGGGAGGCGGATTCGTCCTGTCCACCGGCGACCAGTGCGGGCGTGATACCCCGTTCGAGAACCTTTTTGCAATGGTGCAGGTGGCTGAGGAATTCGGAGGCTACCCGCTGGACATGGACCGGATCCATGCGGAAATCGGGAGATTGGTGAAAGTGTGCGGTGAGGGGGGAAAATTCATCCCGTAATTTCCAATGGCAGAAAGAGGTGCCCTCATGGACAAGCTGTTTATCCTCCCCCACTCCCATTACGATGCCGAAGAGGTGACGATCGGGAATCCGGAAGGAAGGAAATATCACTATAGCGTCTTGTGGAAAGGCGATACGGCCGTCAGGCTCAAACCCGTCGGAAATGAATATGCGATAGGCTATTCGGATTGCGAGGGAAAACAGGTCGCCGTATTTTCTTTCCTCACCCCTCTGCCAGATCCACAACAAGAATCTCATGCGTTCCGCAATGATCAACCTGGCAGTGCAGTCGGCCGGCTTCGAACCGGTATGCTGCTGCGCGGCAGCCAGGCTGCATCCGTACATTGCAGGGACGTGCGGCCAAAGGCAGATCGATGGTTATCGGTCCGGCTGCCGGCACTTCTTCGATGTATGCGTTGCTTGGCGAGAGTGGTTTGTCGCTTCCGAGATTCACCAGGTGAATCATCAGCTGATCATCCCTTTTCCGCAGTGTGGCGTGGACCGGGAGAGGAGCTTTCACCCGCAGAAGGTTCCCTGTGCCCAAAGAATCGATCACCCGGCCAAGAAAACGCCGAATTCCCGGATAATGGGAATCTGCATAGCCTTCGAACATATTCCCGAAAATGGAAGCCACCCTTCCCTCTCCCATTTTCCGGCAGACAAATGCAACGGATTCCAGTTCCGATCCTTCGCTGCTTCCCCCGCGAGACGGCAAGAGCGACTCTGCCGTGATGAGGTCATCCGAGGCAGAGCCGGCCTCGGTGAGGTGAACAGTCCTCCAATCGCCAACTGTCGTGACAGTCCTTGGTCCGTCCTGCAGGTAATGACTGCCCGCAGCAATCCCGCCCTCTTCGCCCCTAATTCCAAAGATATCGTCAAACGGGCATGTTGTGGTTGTCCCGCTGACAAGGAGCCTGCCTCCCCGTTTCACATAATCTTTCAGGGCTGTCACGGTCGATGCGGGAAGCCCGGTTTGTTCAGGAACGATGACAACCGGATACTGTCCCATCCTTTCCAATAGCTTCTCATCCTGCAGGATATCCGCATGGAACCCGAGTTCCAGCATGGCATGCAGCGCTCCCTCCACCGCATATGCAGAGCGAAGCTGACCATACAGGGGCTTGTTCGTCGAATATACATGATGGCGCGAATGGAGTATTGCGATTTGCGGTACAGAGGATGTGCCAGTGCAAAACTCCTGCCGCTCCCTGCAAAAACCGGCCACGAGCGCAAGATCGTCCATATGCCATCCGATGATGTCCCCGCTCCGGTTGGGCTGGTCATAGACCATGAAAGCCCCGCCGCAGGAAAGAACGACACCTGCTTCCTGGCAGAGGGCCGCCACGCTTTTAAACGTCCAGTCCTTCATGGGTCCGTAACTGGTGAATCCCCAGGCCATCAGATCCCATGGCATGCCGCGTCCGTCCATGAACCTCGCTTCAACCAGGGCTGTCTTCGTACTCCAAATCCAATCGAAGTCTCCACTGAGATAATCAACGGGAACAGTGACCGGATCCGGCTGGCGCAGCGTGTACATCCAGTTGCTGCATACCGTGCAGGAAGGCTTCCGCCGATGCACGATATCCGCGTACCTCCGCACATGTTCGTCAAAGTTCGACCGGCTGTATGCTTGCCAGTCGTTCCACCCTTCCTCTTCCGGAGAATGGGGCGCATCAGCGCAAGGTGGATTGAACATGCCAATATAGCCGTCAACGCAGATCGGGCAGTAGCAGGGTGCCGTCGCCCAATTTTCCCCATCCACCCAGAATCCGTCCACATCATATTCATCTATGATTTCCAGCATCTGCGCCGCCATGTAATCAACCGTATAGGCAGACAGCGGGCAAGCCATATTCGCATCCGGAGCACTTGCATCAGCAGGGCGGGGCATCCAGCTCTCTGGTTTGTGCCCCTCGCCGTTCCACCTCCCCCATTCGGGGTGCGCCTTCATGGCCGCCGTGTCCCAAATGCCTGAATAATGCACTATCAGGGGAATGCCAAGCTGCCGTGACGCATCGCGCCAAATCCGGAGCGAGTCTTTCACGATATGGGGGGCAGGCGTTCCGATCTTCGTGGGATAGCTGGAATACCCGGCATGCCCCTTGCAGTCGCATTGCACGAAATCCGGCCGGACCCTGCCAAGCCGCTCCACAAGATGTTCCACGGACATCGCTGCGCCAACCTGGTCTCCCGGATCTGCGTGCAAATCAAAATGCAGTCCGAAAAAGACGCCGTCATGCCAGTTTTTCCGCATCATATCCACCTCTTTCATCCCGAAATCAATGCATCGTCGTATTCATCAGGTTGCCGTATTCCATCAGGCTGCCGTATTTCATCAGGTTGCCGTATTCCATCAGGTTGCCGTATTCCATCAGGCTGCCGTATTCCATCAGGCTGCCGTATTTCATCAGGTTGCCGTATTTCATCAGGCTGCATTATTTCATCAGGTTGCCGAACCGCCTGAACTCATAAGCCGTATCTTGCCCCGGAAGTAGTCAACCATATCATCGTGTATGGCGGCAAGGAAATCCAGCTGGCTTCCTTTCGCGGAAGACGCGGCATGGCCTGCAAAGAATTGGGCGCTCTTTGCATAAAAAGCCTGGTTGAGTTCCGTGGCCACATTCATCTTGGAGATGCCCACTCTCACCGCTTCACGGATTTGATCGTCAGGTATGCCCGTACCGCCGTGAAGGACCAGGGGGACGTCCGACACTGCATGAATCGCAGCGAGCCTCGCCAAATCCAGCTTCGGGGTTGCAACGTAGGTGCCGTGCGCACTTCCGATGGCCACGGCCAATGCGTCCGCGCCGGTTTCCCTGATGAATGCCACTGCCTCATCCGGTTTTGTGAAGCCTGCCGAATTGTTGAAATCCTCATGATTGGATGCAAGGCCGACCAGGCCAAGTTCAGCCTCGACATCCACCCCCATGGCGTGGCAAGCCTCGACCACCTTGGCGGTCAGCGACACATTCGCATCCCAGGGCAGGCGGGAAGCGTCGATCATCACGGAACTGAACCCGGCTGCCACAGCTTCCATGATCTCCGTGAAAGACTGGCTGTGATCCAGATGCAGTCCCACCTGCACGGTTGCCTTGGCCGCCAGGCTCCTGGTGATGGCGGTGAAGGCGTGAAATGGGATGAGGCCCTTGCAGGGAGGATACAGCATGATGATGACCGGGCGGTCTTCCATCTCGGCCGCTTCGATGGCCCATGCGATGCTCTCGTAATTGAACAGGTTGAATGCGGCAACCCCGTATCCTTTTTCACGAGCATTTTTCATGATGATGTTGTTATTCACGATAGGCATGCTGTGCCCTCCAAGGCGATTGATTCCTTATTGATGCGACAATTTTCGCACATGGCATCCCAATGTGCAACCCGATTCAGTCCCTTCATGATCCCTTCCGTACGCGAACCTGCTCCTGTTTCCCCGCCTTCACGGCAACTGTCGGACACCCTTCCAGCCAAGATTCACCAAGCGTTTTGCCCAATCCCGAACGCTTTTCAATCAGCATTTTGATTTCGGCATCATAGGCTGTTGGATTGAATATATCCAGCAGCCATTCATTTCCGTCCTCCATCACAGTGACGTCGACATGGTCGAACACGCGCACTTCTCCGGTGTCCGTCAGCAGCCATATTCCCGGAACTTCGCTGTATGCAAGCAGGGCCGAGGTTTCACACCAGCAGGATCCGTTGAATATGCCCCCGACATTCGCCTTCGTTTCCCAGTCGCACATGTTCACGCGTTCGCACATGCAGCCTGCAGGGAGCACATTGCTCTGCATGGCCCCATCAGGCGGTTCTGTTCCGCCGCCGGCTTCCCACGTTGGAATCAGCCGATCCGGCCTTGAAAGGTACTGCGTGATGTTGTGGGTGATGGCCTGCAGCAGTTCCACCCAGAAACGGTTTCCCGTGGCCCTGGAAAGCTTTAGCAGGGAGGCTCCGGAAAGCGTGCAGATGCCAGGGGCGGAGTGCTTGTTCTGGGTGTTGGCGTATACGCTGCCGGCCGTTTTCATATCAAGCCTGCCGAATACGGAATCCGGCGGAAAAGAAAAATCGTAGGAAACACACCACGAGGCGCATTGATGCGCACAGTCCTCAGCCATGGGAAGCCACTCCGGTTTTCCGGTTACTTCATATAGTTCCACCAGCGATTCAAGCAGCCCGAAGGCCGATTCACTATCCGGGTTCTGGAGTATTTCCCCGGGACCCCCGTTCATCAGGCCCTGGAGGACAAACGCTTCATGATAGTGGCGGGCGGCTGCGATAGCGGTTTCCAGATAGGTCTCCTCTCCCGTCAGCTGCCAGGCCAATGCAAGTCCGCCGGGAGCAATCCCACCGGAAACGGTTCCACCCTGCAGGATTTCGTCCTTGTCCATATCAATGAACTGGCCGAATTGGCCATTCTTCTTCCACAATCGGACAAAAGCATCCGCCAATTTCCGGTATCCGCGCATCCAGGCAACGGGAACAGCCTCTCCGCGCTTTTGCAGCAAGGCGATGTGCCGGCCGGCGAACAGGAGGAGGTCCGCATCTTTCCGAATCAGCATGACGCGGGGGTCCGACCGGTGGCAGAAGTCATCCCCGTAAGGTTTTCCATCCGAAAAGATGGGATGGATCCACCCGTTCTCCCGCTGCAGGATTCCAAAAACGGCATCCCACGTCTGCAGGCTCCGTTCTCGGGAAACCTGGCTGCCATCAGCCAGAAAAGCCAGCGTGTGCATGCCGCTGCCGACCCAGCCTGATTGCCAGTCTCCATACTTTGTGCCTTGTCCGTCCGGACTGGTCATCAAATATCCGAACTGCTCATTCCAGTGCCTTTCGATGAACTTGTCTTCGATTGTGCGGAAGGCATGGGACAATGGCACATCATGACGGAGGACAGGTTTCCCCGACAGGTCCTCGCGAATTTCACAATACTTCGCAAACAGGGCGGGAATGTCCGCGCAGGGAAACCGGTAAAGCCGGAAACGCAGTTCCAGTGAATCACCAGCCTTGAAATCCGCTGCCTTGTCATCGGACGGAAAAGTGCTGTCGCACATCTGATACATCTGGTTCCTGACAGCGGGCGCCTCCAGCCGAATGGTGGCGGAACTGCGATCCGCGCTTTCCTCCATCATCCATCCCGTGTAGCCGAATGGCGTCTGATGGTCACCCAGAAGGATCAGGCCCTCGCCTTGCAGGGGGAATTGAACGCAAATGCATGGCGTGGCCATGTCGCCTGCCCGCAGGTGTATCTTCGAGACGCCTTCGCCAAGCGACAGATGCGGCACATCCGTGATGGTGACCGGCATTTCAGGACCAGCGCCATCCTGTGCATGCATGAACGGCGGATACCCCGTTTTTATCACGCGAAACCGATTGCCGTTGTATGCTGCGGCAGGCATCATCACATAATTGTCCGTTGTCCAGCCGGGAATTTCCAGTGTGATGGCCACATTGGCATTTTCCACCATTCCGGAGACGACCTTGAAGACCGCCGTGCCGGCTGTCAAACCGTTATGATGATCAAATTGCTCCAGCACGCAGGATGTTTCCCATTTGCTGCCGCCCAGATGCAGGGTGATCGGTGATTGGTCGGGAAGCAGCCGGTTTCCTTTTTCCACTCCATCTTGTCCCAATATTGTTGAAGCACCTTCTGTGCCATTTTCAGCCAATGCAGCCGAAACCCGTTCAATGGGATCAACCCCGGAAAATGCCGTCAATTCCAGTTTCATGTGTTCCATTATGTTTGTTCCTCCAACATTCTTTCAGAATGACTCAGACAAGCAATGCCTCTTCCTAATGATATTCAAACACCTTCACAAACCGATTCTTCCCAAGAAAAACCTATGGAGATGTTCATCATCCGATCCGAACGTGCGCTCATTTCATGAAAATATCCCGGTATCGGATGAATGCTTCGCTTTCAGCTTTTCTGTTCGCTTCTGATTGTCCCGCACCTTCAGGCTGCGGATAATACTTTCCGATGAATCCGCCTTGTGGGCTTCCCAACGCCAGAATCATCTTCAGCGCATATTGATCCACATCCATCGGAGTTCCTTGAATCATGACCGTTTGAATATCCACCGGGTTCCAAAAACAAATTCTGCCGCCAAATTCCCGGCCCAGTTTTTCCAACCCCATGTTCTCCTGTTGATCCATGTTGATGACATTCAACCCGGCTTCAATCAAATCAGGCAGAATGCTGGTTATCTCCCCACATGAATGAAGGATGACATCAAATCCACGGGAATGGATATGCTGCCAAACTTTACGATATCGCGGCAGAAAATGCGTTCTGAAAAATACCGGGTCAATCATCAACCGATCCTGCAAACCCCAATCGTCGAACCCCACAACGATACCGTCAATTTGGTGCTGGCTCCAGATGTCGACGGACTTCATCTGGATTTCCACAATTCTGTCCAGTAACGTCTCCATATTCTCAATCTCATCATACATGTCCGTGAAAAAATTCATCAATCCGCGAATTTCCCAGTAATGCGGGAAAAGAGAAGCACTCAATACACCCATGATGTATTTATCATGATTCTGATTGATGATCTCCGCGACATGATCATATCGGTCCGGTGTGTTAACCTCAGGGAAACAGTAACGGTCGAAATCCGCCCAGTCTTTCACGGCCGGTTCCACAACTTCTCCCATGTTCTGTTCTGATACGACATGCCACCAGCTGCCCCATTCACTCAAACGATATTGTTGTGTTCCGCGTATTTCTGTTTTGATGTTGCGTCCGTGTGGAAATATCCACACGATATCGGTTGGATATGGCTCGGGAAGATGGCTGGGTACTCTGTCTGGAGATTCAAAACGAATTGCTTTTATTACCCTTTCCTTGGATGTTATTTCCGGTTTCATGTCTTCCGTCATTTTGTTCCTCCACCTCAAATAGGCACAGCCAAGATATTTCATGTGTTTGTCTCTTCGATCTGCCTTCTTTAGGAAAGATCAAAATATAATGGACAGATTCCAGGAAAGTGTTTGCAAAATTCTTGCATTTTCACAAACCTGGAATCTGTCCATCACATGTGCAGTGAACTGCTGGCAGTTTTTCTCAGAATGACTTTTCACTTTGTGAGTTTTTCAAAAAAGGTCTATGCTTTTCCTCAAGCGGCCGCATCACCGTTTACCCGTAAATCGGCCCCAATGCCTGGCAAGCCCTGAAATCGGCACTCTCAAGCTCTTCTGTTCCGAAGGCGTTCCAGGTTGACGGGCGGAAGATCTTTTCTTTCGGCACGTTGTGCATGCAGACAGGAATCCGCAGCATGGATGCGAGTGTAATAAGGTCCGCGCCGACATGGCCATAGCTGAAGGCACCATGATTGGCGCCCCATTTTGCCATGACGGAATATACGTCCGTGAATGCGCCTTCACCGGTGAGGCGCGGGGCAAACCAGGTGGTCGGCCAGGTAGGGCTGGTGCGGTCTTCCAGAATCTTCGTCATGTCATCAGGCAATTCGCAGGTTACGCCTTCGGCGATCTGCAGGACCGGCCCGATTCCCTTGACAAGGTTCAGGCGGACCATCGTCACAGGCATTCCGCCTTCCGTGCGGAAACAGGATGAATATCCTCCGCCGCGGAAATAACCGGCATCCGCAGGATCCCAGCTGGTGGCTGCCAGGCACTTGCCGGCCTCTTCGCCGGAAATATCCCAGAAGGGTTTCATGGCGGGCTTTCCATCAATGGACTGCTGCCCGCAGCCGTCAAGGGAGGCGGCGCCGGAGTTGATGAGGTGGATGATGCCGTTGGCCGCGTCGCCCGTGAGTTCCTTGCCTGTAACGCGCTTCACGGCGTCAGGGCTCCAGTAGGTGCGGACGTCCGCGAACACCTGTGCCGTATTGGTGAGCAAATGCCCGAACAGCATGGCCGTTCCGTTCATGCAGTCGTTCTCGGTTGCCACGGTGAAAGCTTCCCGAAGGCCGTTCCAGTCGAATGAGGAATTGAGGATGGCTTCGAGGAAGTCTCCGTTGGGGAAATGGTCTGTCCAATGACGCTGGCCCTGGAATCCGGATGCAATGGCAAAATGGCCAAGGGCTTCTTCCCCGAACCCCTTGTCTGCAAGCTTTGGATTTCCAATCATCAAATCGCGCGCGATGAGGACCATCTTCACGACGAATTCCCAGTTGGCGTCTTTCTGGGCACGGCTCTGCTGCTGGTCCGGCGCATTGATGTCCTTGCCTTCCGGGCAGTTCACCTTGACCCAGGCCAAGGCACGGGTGAATTCTTCCTCGTCGAATATCTCTTCGTCAATGCGGCGGATGAATTCCGACATATCGGCAGCTTCAATGCGCATTCC
>CAZFWQ010000028.1:0-1727 GCA_964522755.1 uncultured Oscillospiraceae bacterium
TTTTCTGCGTTCGGTACTGAATACCCTTGCATTCGCGTTCTTCTCGATTGTCCCCCTGATGGTCCTTGGCTTCGTGGCCTCCCTGTGTGTCAACAGGCAGGGTAAAACGATGTATGTCATACGGGCGCTTTTAATGTACCCCTATGTCGCCTCCATGGTTTCGGTTTCGATGATTTGGCTCTACCTGTTCGATCCGGGATCCGGCATCTTCAACAAGGTCCTTTGGATGATGGGCCTGCCTGGAAGCGATTGGCTGTTTGACGAACGTCTGGCGCTTCCTTGCCTCATCGTGGTGAACATATGGAAAATTTTGGGCTATGTCATGATTATTTACCTTGCGGCGCTCCAAGGCGTGCCGCAGAGCCAGTATGACGCCGCCGTCGTCGACGGGGCCGGCTTTCTGGGAGGCATCTGGCATGTCACGCTGCCTGCGATCCGCCCGGTCAGTTTCTTCCTGCTGGCCACACTGACCATTGACTGTTTCAAGACATTCGAACAGGTCAGGATCATGACGAACGGGGGACCGGTGGACGCGACGACCACCATCACCCACCAAATCTACATGCGGGCTTTTTCGGAATTCAAAATGGGTTACGCGTCCGCCATGTCGGTCGTGCTGTTCGCGATGATATTCATCATCACCCTCCTGAATCTGAAATTCGGCGGCCAGCTGGAAGACGGGCGGGCGAAGTTATGAGGGAATCAATCGTCAGCCGCATCGGGAAAAGCGCAAAAGCCGGAAATGCAGTGGGGTTCATCATATTGGCCCTGTTCATTGTTTCCGCGGGGTTTCCCTTTGTCGTGATGCTTTCCGTCTCGCTGCAGGGAATGGAGCAGATCTACTCTCCCGGTTTTTCCCTGCTTCCACATCCCGTGCGGTTTTCCAATTACGCAGACGCCATGACCAGCGGGAACTGGGCACGCTACCTGTTCAACAGCGCATTCACCTCCGGCATGGCCACCGGATTGAGCCTGTTCATCAACGCCATGACGGGCTATGCTTTCGCGCGGATTGAATTCCCACTGCGCAAGCCGCTGTTCATACTGATCCTGGCCGGGATGATGATACCGCCGCAGGTGACGCTGGTTCCGCTTTTCATCTTCATGAAGAACTTCCCGCTGACGGGCGGCAACAATCTGTTCGGCACCGGGGGAACAGGCCTGGTGAACACCTATGCAGGGTTGATCCTGCCATATGTGGCCGGTTCTTTCGGCGTGTTCATGTGCAGGCAGTTCTACCTGATGTTTCCGAAAGAACTGGATGAAGCGGCGAAGATGGACGGATGCGGCCGTTTCCGCGCGTTCCTGAGCATCTACCTGCCGTTGTCCGCCCCGATTCTGGGCGCATTGGCCGTTCTGAAGTTCACCGCTGCATGGAATGAGTACACCTGGCCGCTGGTCATGACCAACAACGGCGCGGACACCATCACGACGGTGCAGCTGGCATTGACGCGCTTCCGCAACGAGGGCGAAATATTCTGGAACCAGCTGATGGCTGCGACCCTTGTGTCAAGCCTTGCCATTCTGGCTGTTTTCCTGTCCATGCAGAAATATTTTGTCGCAGGCATTTTGTCCGGAAGCGTGAAAGAGTGACTCAGGCTCAGTGATATCCGTCCTGACTGGAAATGAAAGCGCGGATTGTTACGGCATGTCGGATTCGTTGCCGGTTAAGCCGATGCGCTTGGTGCCGGTTAAGCCGATGCTCTTGGTGCCGGTTAAGCCGGCGC
>CAZFWQ010000028.1:1827-15334 GCA_964522755.1 uncultured Oscillospiraceae bacterium
CTTTGGTTCCGGTTAAGCCGGCGCCTTTGGTTCCGGTTAAGCCGGCGCCTTTGGTTCCGGTTAAGCCGGCGCCTTTGGTGCCGGTTAAGCCGGCGCCTTTGGCGCCGAAACCCGTGGAACCGAAACCCCCGCCTCTGTCTGCACCGATTTCCGCCACGCTGGTTACAACGACAAGCTTCATCCGGGGCACTTCAGCCAACACAAGCTGGGCGATGCGGTCCCCTTTCCGGATCAAGTAATGGCCTCTGCGATTGCCCGGTGAATCGATCGTGATGATATCCTCATTCGCATACGCTCCGGGCTCCGACGTGTTGGTGACGAGGATGCCCAGTTCATCGCGAAACCCGCTGTCCACCGTGCCCGGCGCATTCGGGACGCGGAGCGGGGTCCGTGCGCTGATGCCGCTGCGGGGCCGGACCTGGATTTCATACCCTTCCGGAATTGCGAACTTGAGGCCTGACGGCACGATTACGGTATCCCCGGCCCTCACAAGGGTATTTTCAGCCGCGAGGACATCCATGCCCGCGTCCCACGAATGAACATAGCCCGGCAGGAAAACGCCGTCACGGCATATTTCCACATACACTTCAACTTGATTCATCGTGTTTCTCCTCGTCCTGACTTGGTGCATCAGTCGTGCAATTCATTCCATGATGGCCCGGCAGCATTGCCAGGAAGGACTTCTGCGATGGCCGGCTGCAGTGCTAGGAAGGACTTCTGCCAGACAATTCCAACAAAAGTGAATTCACCAGTTCAGCTGCAGCCCCGGGCGCCTCATCAGTAATGAATGCGAAAAGCCTTGCTGCCCGCGGATGTCGTTCACTTGCCTGCCATCGGAGCGGTCGATGGTAATAGAGAACCGTTTTGCCGGATAATATGTCCCGCATGTACGGGAACCGGGCTCCGGCCCTGTCGGTCAGCGTTCCGGTTTTCCGTGCGCATGCCTCGCAGTGGCCATCGCAGGGACCGTTGAGAGACCCCGGGCAATGCTCCGTCGTCATGACGGGAACCCTTCCATATGCCCACGTTGCGACAGGTATGGCCGAATCGTGGATTTCATCGAGCGCGGGTGCGTCCAGCTCAGGTGAAAGAAGTGCCATGTCCGCTCCCCATGTCGCTGCCTGCCGAATGGCGTCCTCATTCCACAGGTTCATGCCCGTGTCCGCCATGATGGGCAATTCCGGTGCCCATTGGCGTAAAAGGCGCAGCATTCCGGGATTTCCGGCCGTGAGTCCACCCATGTCCGCCCGCATCGGTTCCAATCGCTGCAGCAGCGCATCGATCCTGTCGCCTGGCAGTATGGACGGCGTCCTTATCCAGATTGATCCGGGAAAGACCGACTTCATATCCGCCATGACCTCCCGGGATACAGGCGGCGTCATCAGGATGACTTTCCCCGCATATGCAGCCAATTGCGTCTTCTGCAGCCATTCCTGCCCCGGAGAGGCGGCAAAGGCCAAGGCCAGGCGCTCCGGCCCGCAAGGCAGGTGAATCTTCGTGTCCGGGCCAATGGGATGGGAAAATGCAGCCATCTTCCGAAAGGCTGGCGCACGCGGGGCTGCCGCACGCAGTGCCGCCATGCTTTCCAGCGCCGATCGCCGCATCGCGTTGATTTCCTTCACGGACATCGTTCCCGTGCCATCGGTCTGAATATCCGCACTCAGGAGGTTCCATGGGGAATCTCCTGTTTTCTCCAATTGTTCCAGTATGCGTTCTACTGTAAGCGCCCGTTCCCGAGCTGCTGCAACCTCTGTCTCCGATTGAACGGAAACATGGCGGCCTGTTTCATCTTGCATTGTCAACGAGGCTTTTTCACCGGTTTTCAGGACAAAGGCAGCCTTGAGCGGCACGCGGTGAACCTGCCAATGATCCACTGTGTCCGACGCCGCCTGCATCTGGGTTTTCTGCGATGTCCGATACACGGTGTCCCCGGCCGCAACCGGTTCCTTCACATCCCCGAGAAGGACGGTCGACCCGGAAAATGCCTGTTTTTCATGTTTCCCCCTGGCCATGATGGCGGTGAGGATAGTCGACACGGCACTGCTGCCGCCCTTGCCGCCCTTGTGGATCTCCAGCCCGTCTCCCTGTGCCAGGTCCTCGGCCAGCTTCACTTCCGCGTACGGTTCCTTCCATGACAGCACCGTGCCGACGAATACACCAAGGTTTTTCGGATGAGCCGGTTCGACGAGTGAATCAGCCGCAGGACGTGTTTTTCCCGGAGGCACGTTCGAAAGAGGCACGTCCGCAAGAGGGATGTTTGCGTGAGGCATCTTATCAACGATGTTTTTTGCATTCATGCCGACCAAATACCGATTGGTGAACCCGCCGCGGTTGAAAATCTGCCGCAATGCCTTTGTATCCTCGGGGTCCACCGAGTAGCGTTCCGGACCGTCTTTTGCCAATCGATCCAGATATTTTCGATAAATGCCGGTTACCACCGCAACATACTCGGGCGATTTCATGCGGCCTTCTATCTTCAGGGAGGTCACGCCCGCCGCCTGCAGCTGCGGAAGCAGCGGCAATGACATCAGGTCTTTCATGCTGAGCAGATATCCTTCCGGCTCATTCCCGGACAGCTTCCAAGGCAGCCGGCATGGTTGGGCGCACAGGCCCCGGTTGCCGCTCCGACCCCCTATCAGGCTGCTCAAGAGGCATTGCCCCGAGTAACTCGCGCAGAGCGCACCGTGGGCGAATACTTCCAGTTCCATGCCCGTCTGCCTGCGAATGGCGGCTATCGCTTCCAGCGACAGTTCCCGAGCCAGCACCACGCGGGTGAACCCCGCTTCACCGGCTGCCAGGACGCCTTCGGCATTGTGGATGGACATTTGGGTACTGGCGTGCAGGACCATGTCCGGGTGCAGGAGGCGCAGCCTGTTCGCCAGACCGATGTCCTGGACGATGACGGCGTCCACCCCGCCCTGCCAGGCCTGTTCCGCCCACGCGACGGCCGTCTGCATCTCATGCTGCTTCAGAAGCGTGTTGAGTGTCAGATATACCTTGACACCCGCAATCCTGGCGTTTTCAACGCAAGTGAAAAAGGAGGCTTCCGTAAAGCCTCCTGACAATTGCCTGGCATGGTGGGGTCCGGCACCGAGATAGATGGCATCCGCGCCATTGTGCAGCGCTGCGTTGAAAGCCGCTTCCGATCCGGCCGGGGCAAGCAGTTCCATTTTCCCGCACCTTCCGGCATCGTCAGTCCTGACCTTTTTTATCATATTGATGGCTGGCCTTTCATTTGTCATCCGACTCATAGGCGCCCTTGTCGGGGCTGATGGTTTCAGCGGTTTCCGCTTCGGCGGACACCGGTTTCATTACAAGCACCTCGTCCGGATTTTTCTGATCCTTCCTGTAGGTGTACCGATACACGGCGCTCCCTGATTTCGGAGGGGGGCCGCCGCCGTCCTTCTTCTTTTTCACAAAATATCGGCGGATGCCGTCCGCCACGTCCAGCAGGCCTTTCGCCTTGACGATGATATCCTTCTGTATGACATCGGCGGCCGTCTTGGCCGTGTCGGAAATCTTCCCGACATTCGTCATGATTTTCGTCACATTCTCCATGTTGTCTTTGAGCAGGCCGGTAATCTTCGCGGCGTTGTCCGAAATCGCGGGAAGGTTCGCCATGGTCTTCTCCAGATTCGGACGGGTGTTCTCCACTATCTTGTTGATGTTCCGAAGCATGCGCACAAGGTTGGCGGCTGCCAGAACCAGATAGAAGAGAAAGGCGGCTCCCAGGATGAACAGTACGACGGTTATCAGTTCTCCCCAAGTGATGGTTCTACCCATGGACGTCCCCTCCGTTTTTCGCTCGTTTCAACTGTTCACGCAGATCGCGGTTTTCCGCCTCACTGCGGACAAGTTCCTGCTTTATCCGGACCAGGCTGTTCCGGGCCGCATTGATTTCCTGACGCAATGCATCGCTCTCACCGGCACCAGCCTCCAACCTCTTTTCCAGCTCACGGATTTTCCTGAGATTCGATTCAGCGAAGTGATGCTGCTTGAGTACTTCGTCCCCCATGTTGATGGAAGCAAGGACAGCTGTCTGGGCAATGCTGAGGGAAGAGTCCGACCTGATGATTTCCTGGGTTTTCTTGTCTACCAGTGCGGCTACGCGCTGTATGTATTCCTGGGATTCCTCCCCGGTCAATGTGTATTCATTTGGACCGATCCTTACGACGACCTTGTTCTTTTCGCCCATTTCCAGCTCCCCTCGATGATTCCGCAAAAGGTCCGAAATGAATCAAGGTGAATCATGCATGCGGTTTCAGCAATTACATTATATCATGACAGCTGCGGAATGATTCCATCGCGAGATGCGTATTTCATTTTTTTACATTTTTCTATTGTACTGTCGGCCGATGTGACAGTGAATCATTGCCCGGTACTGAACCACCTGATGCTCGCGGGCACCGGCAATGACAACCCGGTGAACCTGCTGGAGGCGCAGATCGTGGATGCGACGATGATTTCCGACCTTGCGGCATGGGTATCCGCACGCTGACGCTTATTCGGCACCCTTGTCGGCGCGCAGCCGCGCGCCGACCTTGCGCCGGATGCGCTGCAGTGCGTTGTCTATGGCCTTGGCCGTCCTTTTTGTCCTGAGGGCAATCTCCTGATACTGGACACCTGCCATATACAGGCCGATGACCTGTTTCTCAAACTGGCTGAGGCCATTTTCCATCACAAGGGTGATGTGCCTGGCCTCTTCAAGATGAATCAGCCTGCGTTCAGGTTCCCGCGCCTCGGATTCACGCAGCTGGGGCAATTTGCCGCCCTCTTCACCTGAAACCCCGCTTTGGCTGAAGGAAAGATAACTGTTCAATGGCAGGTGTTTTTTTCGTGCCGCGCTTTTTACGGCAGTCATCAGCTGCCGGGTCACGCACAAATCTGCGAAAGAGGAAAATGGCGCCCCCATCCCGGGTTGAAAATCCCGGATCGCCTTGAAAAGGCCGATCATGCCTTCCTGCACCAAATCCTCCCGGTCGGCACCCGCCAGGTGAAAAACATGGGCACGGGCCCGCACCAGCGGCTTGTAGCGGTTCAGCAGCCGTTCAACGGCATCGGCGTCACCGGTTCGGGCGGCATCGAGGATATCGCCTTCCTGGTCTTCCACGTCATGCCCCTCCATGCCATGCCCTTCCAAATCATGTTCCTCCAAGTCATGCTCTTCCAAGTCATGCCCCTCCATGCCGTGCCCTTCCATGCCGTGCCCTTCCATGCCGTGCCCTTCCAAATCATGCCCCTCCCTTTATCACGAGGGTCTTCACCTGGATTTGCATATTTCGGACCACAAGTCCCGCAAACCGGTCCAGTTCATGACGAATCACTTCCTGAACCTGTTTCAGCACTATTTGTATCGGGAAGCCATAAAGCATCACGATATCCATATCCACAAACAAACCGTCCGGGCCGTTGCTTGTCCGAAACCGCGTCACCTTGTCGATGGCAGGCTCAGCGTCCATGATATGCTGTATGACCTGGTATATGGCATAGTCGGAAATAATGTATCGGCCATAATAGCTGAATGTCGGGCGAACAACCGTCTTCTCCCCGACGTGCTGGACTTCGCCCGCGCCTTTGCGCCGGAAGATCTGCAGCGGATCCAGGAAGTAGCCGGAAAACTGTTTCTTCAGTTCAAGCGCGGGAACGGGTATGACGTGTTCCCCTGCTTCATGCGCGTGCTGCGGGCCTGGTCTATTTCATCGGGACTCGCCACGTCTTCTATGCGGATACGCTCTGTCACAGGCCCCAGGTCGAGCACCGCCGCGATTTTCTCCACCATGCCGTCGGACGTGCCCAGGATGAGCACCGCGTCGGGCTTGCACCGCGCGAAAGCCGCACGCATGGTCGATGCGCGCTCTTCCTCAAGGAACAGCGCCGCCTTCACGGAACCGATCTTCGTGGGCGCTTTCTTTGCCGACGTACCTGCGACGATGCCATTTTCATGAATCAGCAAGCCATCATCTATGATATAGTCGATTTTGTTTTCCCTGGAGACCCAGAGTGCCCGCTGGCTTTTTCCAGTACCGCTCGGACCGATAAACCCGACAACCCGCAACTCATTCTCCTCCAAATCAGACCATGTCCTGAACCATGCAAACTGGCTCCGCCATTCTGTAATATTACCACGAAATCAACGCCCTAACGCTAAAAAAAGAGCAGTTCCCCTAGTGGGAGCTGCCCTTTGTTCAAATATGGCAAAAAGATGACAATAAGACGATTAATTGATGATTGTGCGCTCTGTGTCCTTGTCGAAAAGGTGGATGCGGTTCATGTCGAACATCAATTTGATGTTGTCGTTGGCAACCGTCTTCGACTTCGGGCTGACGCGGGCGGTGAAGCTGACGCCGTTGATGAGCAGGTACAGGAAGGTTTCAGAACCCAGACGCTCGGTGACTTCCACGAAAGCGTCTATGAGCTCGCTGTCCAGCTGGGACATGGTATGATCATCTTCATGAAGGTTCTCGGGACGAACGCCCAGTACCATTTCCTTGCCGATGTAACCCTGCTTCTCGAGTTCCTTGCCTTTGTCCGCCGGCACGAAAAGCTTGTAGGTGCCCATGGTAAGGTAAACCTTCTCGCCTTCCTTGGAAACCGTGACATTGGTGAAGTTCATCTGGGGAGAGCCGATGAAGCCGGCGACAAACATGTTCACGGGAACATCGTACAGGCGCTGCGGGCTGTCGACCTGCTGGATGAAACCATCCTTCATGACGACAATGCGGGTGCCCATGGTCAAGGCTTCCGTCTGGTCATGCGTGACATAGATGAAAGTGGTCTGGAGCTTCTGGTGCAGGCGGCTGATCTCGGCGCGCATCTGCACGCGGAGTTTCGCATCGAGGTTGGAGAGGGGCTCGTCCATGAGGAAGACCTTCGGTTCGCGGACAATGGCGCGGCCGAGGGCAACACGCTGACGCTGGCCGCCGGACAATGCCTTCGGCTTGCGATCGAGCAGATGTTCGATGGAGAGGATGCGGGCCGCTTCATGAACGCGCTTCTTGATTTCTTCTTTCGGCGTCTTGCGGAGTTTCAGACCGAATGCCATGTTGTCAAAAACCGTCATGTGTGGGTAAAGGGCGTAGTTCTGGAACACCATCGCGATGTCGCGGTCTTTCGGCGCCACATCGTTGCAGAGCTTGTCTCCGATGTACAGTTCACCGGCCGAGATCTCCTCGAGTCCGGCGATCATGCGCAGCGTCGTCGTTTTGCCGCATCCGGACGGACCAACCAGGATGATGAACTCTTTGTCTTCGATATCGATGTTGAAGTCACTGACTGCGGTAACTCCACCTGCATAGGTCTTGAATACATCCTTAAGTCTTACGCCTGCCATTTCAATACCTCCTGCTCCTGAATCATTTCGGGGAATGATTTCCATTGACACTACTCTATCATTGAATGCCTGACATGAACCAGTACACTATTGAACGAAATTGGCGAATGTCCTTTGGTGACATTGCATAATGTGATGGGCCATCCCTTCGCCATATTGCATTTTTATTCATTTCAATGTATAATTTCAGCATTCAAGCAGGAAACCGCGACGGCTCCCACCGTACGCCCAAAGCCTGCGCGCACAGCGTTCCGCGGTTTGGAGGCACAGCATGACCAGGGTAGCCATTGTCGGCGCAACAGGATATGTCGGTATGGAAATCGTCCGTCTCCTGCATGCACGGCAGGATGTTCGCGTTACATCCGTCGTATCCGGCAGCTTCACGGGGAAGCCATTCTCATCGGTCTATCCGTCCCTGCGCGGCCTGTTCGACCTGCCGTGCGACGCATTGGACGCGGACATGCTGTCGGAAAAGGCGGATTTCATCATTCTGGCCCTTCCTCATGGTGTTTCAGGCGATTTGGTCCCGAAACTGCTGGCAAACGGCAAAAAAATCATCGATCACAGCGCGGATTTCCGGTTTCGCGACCTGTCGGCATATGAGGCCGCCTATCAAGTCGTCCATCCGTGTCCGCAATATATTCCGGAATCCGCATACGGCCTGCCTGAACTATACAGGGAATCCATCCGTACGGCAAGGCTTGTGGCCGATCCCGGCTGCTATCCCACCTGCGCCGTCCTGGGCATTGCCCCGCTTCTTCGCAGCCGGATGGTCTCGGTCAAGGGAATCACCATCTGCGCGGCTTCCGGCATATCCGGCGCCGGCCGAAAGTCCGAACTTCCGTACTCCTTCTGCGAATCTGCCGAAAGCATGAAAGCATATGGGGTCGGCGGCCATCGCCACACGCCTGAGATTGAACAGGAGCTGTCCCTTCTGGCGGGCCAGCCGGTACTGGTTTCCTTCGTGCCGCACCTCGTTCCGATGAAACGGGGCATGATCGCCACCACGCATCTGGACCTTCTGCAGGACACGTCTTTGGAATCCATATATGATCTATATCGGGAAGCATACGACAACGAACCTTTTGTCCGGGTCCTCCCTCCGGGACAGTATCCGGAAACGCGCTTTGTCGCAGGCTCCAACTTTGTCGACATCGGCCTGTTCGTGGACCACCGTACAAACCGCGTCATCGTCGTGTCAGCCCTGGACAACCTGGGAAAAGGGTCGTCAAGCCAGGCGATACAGGCCATGAACCTGATGTGCGGACTGCCGGAAACTGCCGGACTTGCCGCTCCCGCCTTCTATCTGTAGTCACACTGCCGCCCTGGAGGTATCACATGACAGACTATTCTGAGATCATCAAGAAGGCGGAGATACTGATAGAGGCTTTGCCTTACATCCAGGCCCTGAACGGGAAGACCGTCGTCATCAAGTACGGCGGCAACGCCATGATAAACGATGAACTCAAGAATTCCGTAATGGAAGACATCACGCTGCTGAAGTTCATCGGGATGAATCCGGTCGTTGTCCATGGCGGCGGTCCGGAAATCAACAAGGCCCTGAAAAGCTACGACATCCAGTCTGAATTCGTCAACGGCCTGCGAAAGACAGACGCGAAAACCATGGAAATCGTCCAGATGGTCCTTGTGGGCAAGACAAACAAGGAAATCGTATCCCTGCTGAACCGCAAAGGCGGGAAGGCTGTGGGCCTGTGCGGCATCGACGGACAGTTGCTGGAATGTGAAAAGCATTTGGAAATGGTTGATGGAACTCCCGTCGACCTGGGGTTCGTTGGCCGAATCACGAAGATCAACACGCATTTGCTCGAGGTATTGGCAAGGGATGAATACATTCCGGTAGTCGCCCCCATCGGGGTGGATTCGAATGGCCAGAGCTACAACATCAATGCGGACACCGTCGCAGCGGAACTGGCCAGTTCCCTGAAGGCTGAAAAGCTGATGCTGCTGACCGACGTGGAGGGCGTCAAATCTTCGAAAGATTCCAGCCACATCCTGCACGCGCTCACAGTAAGGGAAGTTCACAGCCTCATCGCCGAAGGCGTCATCGTCGGGGGGATGATTCCGAAAGTCCTCGGCTGCGTCCATGCGGTGGAAAACGGGGTTGGCCGCGCCCACATCGTCGATGGCCGCATTCCGCATTGCATCCTTCTCGAGATTTTCACCAACAAGGGCATCGGCACTATGATCACACATGAAATGATGCGCTATTTTGACAAGGAAAACCTGTAATGTCTTTTACCGTGGCAGATTCCGGCCATTGAAAAGCAGTGAAGGGGATTATTTTGCGCACAGGCAAAAAGGGTGGCCTTCCGGGTCGAACATCGTGACAAAATCATCACCGCCGTATTGACTGTCCGCTTTGACTGCACCGATTGTTTCCGCCTGTTTCACGGCGGCCCGCAGATCGTCAACCTGAAAGTCAAAGTGCATCTGTTTTTGCTGGCAACCGGGCTGCTCCGGCCATATCGGTCGGACATAATCGCAATCATCGGCGCGATCAAACAAAAATACAATGCCGTTTTGATTGGACAGCGCCGGGGATCCGTACATTTCACACTTTTCCCAGCCTAGAAGCTCAGCGTAAAAATCCTGAAGTTTCAGAGCGTCGCTGCAGTCAATCCCAATGTTGCCTAAACATGCACCAGTAATCATATGAATCACCTCGGAAAATATATTTCGTTCTTATGGTGCCTCTTAATTTTAGAGACAGCCCCTCTCATTCCAACACATACTTTTTCCACGCATCCCTCATGAGCCGGGACAGCTGCTTCATCCTGTCTCGAAACTCGGCGGCGGTTTCCGCGTCCAGCCCACTGTCGCAAAGGACTTTCACCGGCAGGTCCGCCACCCGGTCACGCAAGCGCAATCCTTCGCCAGTAAGGCGGACAATGACGACGCGTTCGTCATCAGCTGCCCGCTCCTTTTCAACAAGCCCAAGGCGGGACAGCTTTTTCAGCAAGGGCGTCAGTGTGCCGGAATCCAGAAAAAGCCTTTCACCCAGGGCCTTCATCGTCAACTCGCGGCTCTCCCAGAGTACAAGAAGCGTGATGTACTGGGTGTAGGTGATCCCCAACAGATCAAGGTAAGGTCGGTACATTCCGGTGATTTCACGCGAAAGCGCATAGGCTGCGAAGCAGAGCTGGTTGTCAAGCAGCAGCATGTCATCGGCAGCGGTACCTCTTGTGTTCAGGACCCCGGAAACGCGCGCTTCAGGTGGCCATTCGCCTGATGCAGGTTCAATGGTCGGGGAATTTCCTGTTGCATGTTCAGTGTCCGGGGAAATTCCTGCCTGAGAGCCAACCGGCCCGACAACGGATTGTATGGATTTCCGGCCTTTCGGCAGCGCCTTGTTTTCAGCCATGCCGTACCCCTTCCTGCCAAGTGACTGCAGTCAATGACGGCACTCAATGGTATTTGATGAAATGAATTTACCACCCGCATGACAGGTGGAAACACAAGCATGGCTGCCGCATCCTTCCTGCAGACCTGGACGCTGATGGTGGAAATGGTGGAAACGGCCATATGTCCTCGGTTATGGCTGCGGCTCCGCCTCAGTTCCAGTTTCGGCCCCGCCTCAGTTGCGGTTTCGGCCATACCTCGATTGCGGCTGCGCTTGTATTTTTATGCTTCATTGTGTATAATTATACAAAACACCCGATGCGCAAGGAGGATTCCCATGAATAGCACATCCTCGATCCTTTTCACTGCCAAACGCCCTGACATCGTGATGGAAAAGGGTCGCGGCATGTATCTGTGGGATACGGACGGGCACCGGTATCTGGATTTCATGGGGGGATGGGCTGTTACAAGCCTTGGCCACTGTCCGGAAGTGATGCGCAATGCCTTGATGTCGCAATCAAAAATCCTCATAAATGCCAGTCCGGCGTTCTACAACGCCCCGATGCTGTCATTTGCAGGCCTTCTCACGAAGCTCTCCGGATTTGAGCGCGTCTTCTTCGCATCCAGCGGGGCCGAAGCCAATGAAAGCGCAGTCAAGCTTGCCCGCAAATATGGTGCAAAGGGAAAAAACGGAGCCTATGAAATCATCACCGCCATCAACAGTTTTCATGGACGCACCCTTGCCATGATGTCTGCCTCCGGCAAGAAAATATGGGAATCCCTGTTTGAACCGAAGGTTGAAGGATTCATCCATGTGCCGTTCAATGATTTTGACGCCGTGGCGGCAGCTGTTACGGACAAGACATGCGCCATCATGCTCGAACCCGTGCAGGGTGAAGGCGGTGTATATCCGGCCACAACGGGGTATTTGACGGCACTTCGCAAACTGTGCGACGAAAAGGGCATCCTGCTGATATACGACGAGATCCAGACAGGCGTCGGACGGACAGGCAGAATGTTCGCCTTCGAGCATTCGGGTATCCGGCCGGACATCATGACGCTCGCCAAGGGCATCGGCGGCGGATATCCGCTGTCGGCCATGCTCACGACGGCCGCACTTGATATTTTCGAACCAGGGGACCAGGGCGGCAGTTATTGCGCGCAACCCCTTGGCATGGCAGTCGGCGAGGCCGTTGTCACGGAAATTGCCGAAGGCGGCTGGGTGGAAAATGCCAGGGAGATGGGCAACTACCTGAAGGAGCTTCTTGAAGCACTGGGAACCGAACTGGGAAAGACAGCCGATGGAATCCCTTATATCCGCAATATCAGAGGCCTTGGCCTGCTGGTCGCATTCGATCTTCCGACAGCCAACGGCGCGGATGTGGTGCAATATGCCTTGTCAAAAGGCCTGCTGATCAACGCGGCGCAGCCGGGAATCATTCGCTTCATGCCGCCGCTGGTCGTGTCCCGCAACGACATGGACGACATGATCAAGATTTTGCGTCATGTCCTGGTCAAATGCCACCAACCAGCTGAAATGGCCACCTGACATCAGCCTGGCATTATCCTGATTCAATCCGATTCAACCCGATTCAATCCGATTCAATCCGATTCAACCCGATTCAATCCGATTCAACCCCATTCAACCCCATTCAACCCCATTCAACCCCATTCAACCCCATTCAACCCGATTCAATCCGATTCAACCCGGATTCCAGACATATCCGACCGCATTCAGGAACTGCCGTGCAATAATCATGTGCCCGATGTGGTTCGGATGAATCCGGTCCCATGCCACATTGTTGGGGTGGTATTCCTTGAAGTACGCGTCAAATGCCGACTGCGTATCGACAAACAGTGTCCCGTGCCGTTTTGCGACATCCCCTGCAATGGCGCCATATCGGTCCATGGTCCTTCGCATCGGATCATCACGGTTCGGTTCCATGTAATAGGGCGTCATCAGGACAAGGCCCTTCACATGGGCCTTCGTGCCTGCCACAAGCCGGTCGAGCGTCTCGGCGTATTCATCGGGATACACGTGGGATTCAGTCTGCAGCGGACAGTCGAACTGGCGCCAGACATCATTGATGCCAATCATGATGGAAAGCCAGTCCGGTTTCAAATCCATCACGTCCGTCTGCCAGCGGGCTTCCAGGTCGCGAACGTTGTTTCCGCTCGAACCCATGTTCACGACGCGGATTTTCATTTGCGGAACCGTCGCATCCAACAAGGCATTCACATATCCCGCATATCCCGTGCCTATTGCCCCGAACAACCCTTCCCCGACAGGACGCGCCCGTCCGCAATCCGTCACGGAATCTCCGATGAAGACAAGTTTCGCGTTTTTTTCAAGCAGCATGGTTTCCCTCCTTGACTTCAGACACATTCCGCCATCGGAATGTTCACATTACAGATGCTTTCGTTCCAGCACGTTCAAAACAGATGCTTTCTTTCCGATGCGTTCATCAGGGAAATTCTCAGGGAAATTCTCAGGGTAATTCTCAGGGTAATTCTCAGGGTAATTCTCAGGGTAATTTTCAGGGAAATTCTGATTGTCGGGTCATTGGAACAGTTTTGCCAGCCATTCCGTGCACAGCCGGATCCAGCTGCCCACATGCGGGTCGACACCCTGCCCATCCCATGCCGTTTCAGCCGAAGCCAGGGACAACCCATGCCTGCCTTCCGGATAGACATGCATCTCGAATGGCACACCGGCCTTCCTGAGCGCGGATGCAAACATGAGGCTGTTTTCCACGGGCACGGCTTCATCTTCGAACGTATGCCAGAGGAAGGTTGGCGGCGTCTGGCTTCCAACCT
>CAZFWQ010000028.1:15344-19085 GCA_964522755.1 uncultured Oscillospiraceae bacterium
ATGATCCCTGCGGTCCCAGAGTACCCGAAGCGATGACCGGATAAGACAGAATCAATGCATTGGGCTTGTTTCCATTTGCATTGATCCCCTTTAAGCCTAAGAGCCACGGTTTGTCCCAGTGCACGCCAATGGATGCGGCCAGATGGCCCCCGGCGGAAAATCCGGCCACTGCGATTTTGTCGGGATCGACATGCCATTGCTCCGCGTTTTCCCTGATGATGCACAAAGCACGCGATACATCCCGGATCGGCTGCGGGTGGCTGTGGGGCGCAACGCTGTACCACAGCACGAAGGCATGAAAGCCTGCTGCCGTGAACTGGTTGGCGATGGGTTCGCCTTCCCGTTCGGAAGTGAATCCATACCCACCGCCTGGCAGAACCAGTACGGCTCCCCGTGTTTTCTGGCCATCAAGGACGTATGTGTCCATGACAGGGCGGAATCCGGGCGCAGGTCTTTCATCGTATGGCAGATCGGACCAGATATCCAGGCAATCGCTCTTCATGCATACCTCCTGGGGTTGACTAAGGCCGGATGAGCAAAGGAACGGGTCTGTCTTTCAGAAACCGCCTCGATTGATTAGGATAAGCATACCATATCAAAATAAACCATATCGAAATACAAAAGGAAAATCGTCAACAAATTTCGTTGTATCGAAAAGCAATCGCATCATCGCAGGCATCATCATGCCGGAATGGATTTCTGTTTATCCGCACAATTGATTGTGTAAAATATAAGTATGGGCTCCTGTGGAGCATACCGAAGAGCAACATTTCGACCAAGGAGGGAATTCATGAGTAAATCATTGTCAATGGGAACATTGCGCATCTTGAACTGGATAGGATTCATTGCCACCGTCACTGTGAATGCATTAGCCGTGATATTGCCCCTGAACGGCCAGGATACCGGAAAACTGTCCGACTCATACCCCAACCTGTTTGTTCCTGCCGGAATTACCTTTTCCATCTGGGGTGTCATCTACCTGCTCCTTCTCCTATTCTCCCTCTATCAATCAGGACTTTTCAGCCTGAAGGGACAGAAAAGCAGCCCCGCGGTGGAACGCATGGGAACCTTGTTCTTCTTCATATCACTGGCGAACGTCATGTGGATTTTCATGTGGCATTACCTGCAGGTTGCCTTGTCCATGCTGGTCATGCTGGCCCTGCTCGGACTGCTGATGGCCGCATACATCCGCTTGGCGGCCATTGCGGGTTCACCTCGTGAAAAATGGTTTGTAAAAGTACCGATCAGCGTGTACATGGGCTGGATTTCCGTGGCGACCATCGCAAATGCAACGGCTTTGCTTGTCCATTCCAAATGGAACGGGTGGGGATTGTCCGAGACAGGCTGGACAATCATCATGATAGCCATTGCCGCCCTGCTGGCCATTTACATGCTGCTTGCAAAAAAAGACATCACATTCAGCCTCGTGGTTGTCTGGGCGTTGCTGGGGATCAGGATCAAACAGATTACGACCTTCGAATCCGCATATCCCGGCATCATCACAACAGCCGTCATCGGGATGGTACTCGTGTCGGCATGCATCATATTTGTGGCGGTAAAAAGCTTTCAAGGGAGCGTAAAGCGCAGCGTGAAATAAAGTAGGAACACCCTTTCAGGACAATCCTTTTCATGAGCCGGCAATTCATTCCACTTAAAGGAAAGCCTCCGCGCTGCCCCGGTTTTACCGGACTGCGCGGAGGTTTTGATAAGCTTCAAGTGGGATTCATTGATGGAACCCTATTTTTCCCAACCGGGTGGGAAGACTGCCTTGACTGCCTCAAGATACCCGTAACCGTACAGGTCATCCGGCTCGAGATAACTTGTCTCAGTCCATTCGTTCCAGCTGTTGATGGTGACGAGGGGTGCCTGTCCCGGATGTTTTTCAAGGTACTCCCGTGCCATCCCGAGCGCTTTTTCGAACTTTTCAGGCTCATTTCCCTTCACGATGCCGGGACGGAACTTCAAAAATCTCGGATTGTTGTCCCATCCAACCGATACATGAGGGAAATAAGGAATTTGATAGTCCTGCGAGACATCCTCCCATTCCCCGACGACATCCTGCATGATTTCCATGTAGTCCCGATCGATGTCGGTGAAGTGGCAGAACTGGTAATGGGTGATCCCGTCGAACCCGAGCGCTTCAACCACATCCTGCTGAACGCCGGCATTGTCTCCGGCTACCCCGGTCACATTGAATCCCATGTGTTTCCTGAGGGTGCATTGCAGATGCAGGCCGTCAAGCCCGGCTGCGACTGCCTGATCGCGCAGCCAGTCCAGCGCCTCGCGCGTCTGGGAAACGCCGCCCAATCCGCGAATCAGTGAATCCAGATCGTAAAACATGAACACGGGTTTCCCATCGATCCTGTAATAGGACGGATGTGTGAAATACATGGAAATAAGCCTGTGGCCTATCTTTTCAAATTCCGGCCGATCCACGCTGCCCAGCCAGACGGTCCTGTCCCCCTGATCGGAAAGACGGATGTCCCATAGGGTGCTTGCGTCATGGTTGGCCCACATCAGATAGAATTTCACCCTGTCATTGTTGCTCGCTTTCAAATAGCCGTCGTTGAGGCAGCCTTCCAGAAACGGCCTGCGATCGTACCAGTACCAGTCGTAGATAAATACATTGACGCCGTGGTCGGCGGCCGCGTCAATCTGCATCTGCATCACATAGGGATCCGCCTCGTTAACGGGCCCCCACAATGGCATCCGGGGCTGCTGGTGGCCCTCGAATTTGGGCTTGTTCTTCAGGACGGTCTCCCATTCGCCGATGCCGGCCGGCCAGAACTGCAGGGCCCTTTCATCACGGTGGTAGGACGGCCAGATGTAGGCTGCTATATCGTATTTGCCCATCTTGCATTTTCCCATATGCTTCTCCTCTTGCGGTTCCGTTGAAGGAAACCAGCGAAATAACATGTATGAAACCGGAACGCACCCTGTTGAAAGCTGAATGACCTGTGTGAAATCGAAACGCACCCTGTTGAAAACTGAACGACTTGTGCGGAAACCGGAATGCATCATTTAAAAAACGCGATGACCCGTGTGGAGTCAGGCTTTGGCCATTGACAGATCCCTTCATTTTTCCACCTATTGATGATACCATGGGATGGCATCGATGCACAGAAAAGCTTCAGAAGGAATCGCATGGCTGCACAAAAAGCTTCAGAAGGAATCGCATCGCTGCACAAAAAAACTTCAGGAGGAATTACCATGGAAGCATTCAGCGGCCTCGGCATGAACATGGGCAACCTGTCCAGGTTGTCACGTGCGAAAACACGGTCCATCAGTCCCGAGAACTTCAGCGGCGAAAAGGGAATGGGCGGCATGGCCACGGAAGGCACTGGCGCGGATTGCGCCCGGGATCTCGGCCTTGGGTGGAAAATCTCTCCTTCCGTCGTCATCAGGCCCGGTCAGGTCTTTACCATTGCGGACATTGAAGGGCCTGGCGCCATCCAGCAGATATGGATGACCCCGGCTGGAGAATGGCGTACGAATATCCTGAGGATTTACTGGGATGGGCAGGAACAGCCTTCCGTTGAATGCCCGGTAGGAGATTTCTTTGCGAGCGGATGGGGCAAGCATGCCCAGCTCTCGTCCCTGGCTGTGTGCGTCAATCCGGGCAGCGCCTTCAACTGCTACTGGGAAATGCCTTTCCGGAAACACTGCCTCATGACGCTGACCAATGGTTCAGAACGGGACATGGTGCTGTATTACCAGGTCAATTACACATTGACCGATGTG
>CAZFWQ010000029.1:0-2382 GCA_964522755.1 uncultured Oscillospiraceae bacterium
GGACGCGTCCCCCGGGGTCCATGGCCCTGACTATGCGATCCGGCATGTGGCACCTCTTCCGGCAGCCACCCCGGCAGATTTGTCACAACGGGGCAGTGCATGGCTGATTGTCATAACAGGGCAGGGCATGGCAAATTGGTCACAAAGGTGCAAGGTGCGGCTGATGGTCACAACGGGGCAAGGCATGGCAAATTTGTATTGTAGTCCAGATTTGGCAGCCACTGTTCAAGATGCCCCTCTTGGCGGAACAGGACGGCAAAGAGGCCGTTGATGGAGTTGGCGGCCTCATTCACGGCCGCGGCCATCAGTTCCTCCACCGTTTCATTGCGCCGCACGTCCGGCAGTTCGGGCTGGGACCAGGTTCGATGACGAATGTTCATCCAGTCGATTTCCATTGTTTCCTTCAGCGGATAGGGCATTTTTGCAGGATGAAACGCACCGCCTGTCAAGCCGTCGATCCATTGGACCAATTGCTTCTTGATGCCGCGGGGATCGTACAGGAGCGCATGGGCCCGATGGAAATCGCGTGCGGTTTCCGCCAGAAGCGATTCCCTGACATGCAGCCTGAATACGTCATACAAACCGGTCACCCAGAAATTCACGATGGGTTCGGGCCACGGCTGGGGTCCCGGGCACATGCCGGCGGTGCGGGCCCGCGCGGCCGGGCCGTGGCCTTCTTCGCGCCATAGGATCACGTCCAGCATCGTTTCCATTTCCCCGTGGGTGGTCCGGGCTGGAAGGCCGTCGCGGGACCAGGCCCAGTTGTGTTCCATCGCATTGACATAGGGATGCAGGAAACGGTCCGCACAGAAATGGCAGACGAATCCCGTCAGATAGGATGCGAGCTGTATCCACCCGGCATTCCAGGAAACGGGGGAAAGTTGCCGGAACCCGTGCACGAGAAAAGTCCCGGTCCGGAGCAGGTGCAGCTGCGTGCCCACTGCCACCAGGCTGCCCTTTCCGTCACCGGGAAAACAATGATGGAAAAAAAGAGGGTCAGGTCCTTGCGCCCCCAATCGGAACAGTTTCATGTTCGACCGTATGCCGTCCACAACCCTGCGGCTCTCGATGCGTTCCAGCACGCGCTCCGCCTGCACGACATGCGTCAGGAAGTCTCCCATTGCTTCGGCTCCTTGTCATGGCCAAATGTATCGGGCCGAAGATCCGACAACCCGAAAGCCCAGGCCAGCGCCTCGACGATCCGGTCGCAGGCATGTCCGTCCCCGTACGGATTGACCGCATGCGCCATCCGGTTCCAAGAATCTCCCGGACCGAGAAGTTCCATCGCCGCTTCCAGCACGCCGTCATAAGTGGTCCCGACCAGCCGGGCGGTTCCCGCAGTCACGGCTTCTGGCCGTTCCGTTTCGTTGCGCAGGACCAGGACCGGCTTGCCCAGTGAAGGCGCCTCTTCCTGCAGTCCGCCCGAATCCGTCATGACAAGGTGCGACCGCGCCATCAGGTTGTGCATGTCCTGCACGTTGACCGGGGTGATGAGGTGGATGCGGGGGTGTCCGCCAAGCATCCGCCTTGCGGTATCTTGTACGGAAGGGTTCAGATGGACGGGGTAAATGATTTCAATGTCAGGAAAGGTTTCGACAACCTTATATAACGCCCGGCATATCGCTTCAAGGGGTTCCCCCAGGTTTTCCCGCCTGTGTGCGGTAACAAGGACCACGCGTTTCCCCTCAAACCGGAAAGACCGCAGGAATGGCTCGGAGAAGGTGTAATCCGGGAGGATTGTGGCTGACAGGGCATCGATGACCGTGTTTCCCGTAATATGGATGTCCCTGTCCGGAATCCCTTCCCGCAGAAGGTTTTCCCTGTTCCTGGCCGTCGGGGCGAAATGGATGTCCGCCAGGGCCCCCGTCAGCTTCCTGTTCATTTCCTCCGGATAAGGCGAATACCTGTCATGGGTGCGGAGTCCAGCTTCCACGTGCCCTACGCGGATTTGGTGATAGAATGCGGCCAGCCCGGCCACGAAGGTCGTCGTCGTGTCACCGTGGACAAGTACGATATCGGGCTTCACCGTGTCCAAAACACCGGACACGCCCATGAGCGCCCGGGTGGTAATCCCGGTGAGCGTCTGGCGGTCCTGCATGATGTCGAGATCGTGGTCCGGCGTCAATCCGAAAATGTCGAGTACCTGGTCAAGCATCTGCCTGTGCTGGGCGGTGACGCAAAGGATGGACTCCATCCTTTCATCCCGCTGCAGCGCCTGCACGAGAGGACACATCTTCACTGCTTCGGGACGTGTCCCGAACACGGTCATCACCCTGATGCGCCCGGATTCCGGATGGGACAGCCTGTAGGGCGGCATGCTCCGAACGCCTTCCGACACCGGCCGACTGGGCTGGAATGATTCCGTCATGCTTGTTCCTCCGG
>CAZFWQ010000029.1:2392-8347 GCA_964522755.1 uncultured Oscillospiraceae bacterium
TCCATCTTCGCATCCGGCTCCCCTGAGCCAGCCGGTTTCGAATTCCAGTCTTTCAGCGGGCCATCCGCGCTTTGCAATTGTTCTGCGCTTTGCAATTGTTCTGCGTTTAGCAATTGTTCTGCGTTTAGCAATTCATCTGCGTTTTGCAATGCTTCCGCGCCTAGCGGTTCTTCGACGCCCTTCGACGGGCCATCCGTGCTTTGCAATTCTGCCGCGCCATGCATTTCTTCCTGCTCTTCTTTCTCGCTGCGCATCCCCGTAAGATTGCGGATGCCGCCGATGACGAAGATCAGGATGAGCACCACCAGCAGGATGGCCACGAGAAGGCCTTTGTCCGCCAGTGCAATGGACACGAGTCCGAGGGCCGCGCTGATTACGTACAGTATCGAGACGGACATCCGGTGGGAAAGGCCCATGTCAAGAAGCCTGTGGTGAATGTGGCCCCTGTCTCCTTCCCCGATGGGACGACCGTTCACGATGCGGCGGGCCATGGCGAACAGGGTGTCGAACAGCGGCAGGCCCAGTACGAGGATGGGCACGGCCATTGATATGACCGTCACCGATTTCATTGTGCCCGACACTGAGATGATGGCCAGCATGAATCCGAGGAAATAAGCCCCGGTTGAGCCGCTGAATATCTTCGCGGGATTGAAGTTGTACGGCAGGAAACCGATGACGGCTCCGAAAAGCATGATTGAAACAAGCGCTATTTCCTGTTGGTTCCTTACCACCGCCACTATGTAAAGCGATAGGGCCGCAATGCCGGAAACCCCGGCGGACAAGCCGTCCAGTCCGTCGATGAGGTTGATGGCGTTCGTGACGCCCACGATCCAGAGTACTGTCACGGCGATTGAAACGACGTCACCGACGAAGAACATCATATTGCTGCTGCCAACGGCAATCATCTGGAATGGCTTAGAAATGGCGGTGACCCGGGTTCCGGTCAAAGCCACAAGTACGGCGGCAATGATTTGGAACGGGAGTTTCACACGCACTTTCAGTGGGGTGATATCATCAATGATTCCCATCGCTATGATGATCAGCGCGCCGAAAAAAGGGCCAAGGAAGCGGGCTGTTCCAATCAATCTCAAGAAACCTGAAAAATCACGCGAACCGAACCCGTAAAGCGCCGAGGCCGTAAATCCGAAAATCACGGCCAGGCCGCCCATGAGCGCCATGGGTTTCTTATGCATCCTTCGGGCATCCTTGGGTACATCCACGGCGCCTGAGCGCAATGCGATCTTTTTGGCAATGGGGGTGGAAAAAAAGGCAACGATCAACGCAACAAAAAAAGCCGCCAGATGCTCATACGATATTGTGATCACAGAATACCTCACTTGGGATGGCCTTCATACCTGACAACGCGCACCCCGGCTTCTTTCAGAAGATCCATGGCGAGTTCGTCCGGATAATTGCCGCGGAAGATGATTTTGACGATGCCGGCGTTGATCGCCAGCTTTGCGCACAGCACGCAGGGCTGGTTGGTCACGTACAAGGTTCCATCTTTCACGGACGTGCCCGAATAGGCGGCCTGCGCTATGGCGTTCTGCTCGGCATGCGTGGCACGGCAGATTTCATGCCTCTGACCCGAGGGAATGCCAAGACGTTCCCGTTCACATCCTGTTTCAAGGCAATGCTTCGTGCCGACAGGAGACCCGTTGTACCCGGTTGTGAGGATTCGCTTGTCCTTCACAATCAGCGCGCCCACCTGTCTGCGGAGGCAGGTGGAACGCTTGCTGACCAGATCGACGATATCCATGAAGTATTCATCCCATGGTGGGCGGACGTACCTGACAGGTGTCTCGCTCATGACGTTCCTTTCATTTCGTGCCGAAAAGGCGGTCTCCGGCATCTCCGAGGCCGGGCACGATGTATCCGTTCTCGTTGAGGCTTTCATCCACGGCCGCGCAATAGACGCCGACGTCGGGATGCTCCTCGTGCAGGCGGGCAATGCCGGTACGCGAGGCGATGAGGCAGACGAACTTGATGTTCTTCACTCCGCGCGCCTTGATGCGATTCACGGCATCGCAGGCCGAACCGCCCGTGGCGAGCATAGGATCCAGAATGACGACATCTCGTTCCGCAACGTCATCGGGCAGCTTGCAATAGTATTCGACCGGTTCCAGCGTGACGTGATCCCGATATAGGCCGATGTGTCCGACACGGGCCATCGGAACGAGGTTCAGGAGTCCCTCCGCCATGCCCAGCCCGGCCCTGAGGATCGGGACGAACGCCAGCTTCTTGCCTGCGATGACCTTGGTTCTCGCGATGCCGATGGGCGTTTCGATGTCCACTTCCTTCAGCGGGATGTCGCGGGTCACTTCAAACCCCATCAGGGTGGAAATCTCGGTGACCAGTTCCCGGAATTCCTTCGAACTCGTGTTTTTGTCGCGCAGGAGGGATACCTTGTGTTGAATGAGCGGGTGATCGAAAATAAAGACATTCTCCATGGATTCATCTCCCCTATTCTTCCATTTTCCGGATGTATTCAATTCTTCTCGCATGACGTTCTCCGCCGGAAAACGGCGTTTCAAGCCACGTGTCGACGATGGCGAGCGCAAGGCGCTCCCCAAGCACGTACTGGCCAAGGGCCAATACGTTAGTGTCATTGTGTTCGCGTGTCAGCCTGGCAGTGAAGAGATCGCAGCACAAGGCGGCACGGATGCCCCTGACCTTGTTTGCGGCGATGGAAACGCCGATGCCGGTGGAACAGATGACGATGCCCCGTTCGCAGTCCCCGCTGGCGACCCGTTCCGCGGCAAGCTGCCCGAACACCGGATAATCCACCGATTCCAGTCCGTGGGTTCCAACGTCCTCCACCTCATGGCCTTGCTGCAGCAGGTGGGTCTTTATGGCTTCCTTGAGACCGTATCCACCGTGATCGGAACCTATCGAGATTCTCAATGGCACACCCCTCAGCATCTTACTGCCACCCATTCTATCCGAACCGGTGATCCTTGTCAAAACGGATTTCCTCCGTGCAGCCGGTTCAAGGTCCAAACAGGAGTTCGTCGGCCCGCGCCAGCGCAATGGAGATTTCCATGGCGCATGCCTTGTATTCTTCATCCGAGGCACCGAAAGGATCCGATATGTCCCGGTCACCGACGCCATATCCGGCATATTCCTTCAGCGTGGAAATCCGGCCTTTGAATCCGGGAAAGCCTTCCCGGATGCTTTCCACATGACGGCGCGTCATGGCCAGCACAAGCCAGGCATCCTCCAAATCTCCCGCATCCAGCACCCTTGAGGCATGGCCTCGCAGATCCATGCCGAATAGCGACTTTATCGCCGCTATCGCTCCTGCCGTCGCCGGATCTCCAGGCATCGGGTAAATACCGGCGGAAAACGCCTGATGGGTCAGGGAAAGCCCGCGTTCCCCGGCCATCCTGTTGAAAATGGCTTCCGCCATGGGACTGCGGCACGTATTGCCGGTACAGACAAACAGCACCTTCTTCATGTTTCCGTGTCCTCCTGTTCATCACTTCGGCATCACTGGTTTTATCCGGCAGGGTATTCCTCAGTCGGCGACATATCCGCCCGCGGCGTTCCGCACTCGATGACATGTCCGCCGGCAGCTTTCCGCAGTCGGTTCATGATGGCGTGCCCTACTCCGGTTTCAGCGAATCCTTCTGAAAGTATGACGTCCACCCCAATGTCATCGAACAGCCGCAGTGTCGCGAATACGCCTGCCGCAACGGTTGAGGGCTTTGCACGGCAACCGGCCGACAGGGGGATGATCCGCTCCTGCCCGGGCGTTTGCGCAAATGCCCCGGAATACATGCCCATGGATTCGTCGGTGCACAGCAGCCCGGCTCGCTTCCCCTGCGCAATCCGTTCAATGGCTTCCGAAACAATCCGCGCCTCCACATCCTCCTGCGCGCCGGTGAACAGGAACATGGGCGCACGCGGGGCATAGTGCGCATACTTGAGTCCCGGAGCCTTCGGCTTGTCAACGGAACCTGAAAGCGCCGGATCGACCTCTATGCGCCCTATGACGGATTCAAGCATTTCCCTCGTCACCGCGCCCGGCCTGAGCATCATCGGAGGATAAACCGTCACGTCCAGAACCGTCGATTCCATTCCCATGAGGCAGGGTCCCCCGTCGACAATCATCGGGATTCGCCCGTCCAGATCGTCCCGCACATGCTCCGCCGTCGTGGGAGACGGGCGACCTGATCGGTTGGCCGAGGGCGCGGCCACGGGAACGCCGGCCAGGCGGATCAGCGCGAGTGCGACAGGATGGACCGGCATCCGAACCGCCACCGTATCAAGGCCGGCCGTGACGGCATCCGGCACGATGCTGCTTTTTCGGAAAACCAGCGTAAGTGCGCCGGGCCAAAAGCAGGACATGAGTTTTTCCGCGACGGCGGGGATTTCCTGGACCAGCCCCATCAAATCCTTCCTGTCTGCGATATGCACAATCAGCGGATTGTCCGAGGGACGGCCCTTGGCAAGGAATATCTTCCTCACCGCGTCTTCCTTCAGTGCGTTGGCACCGAGGCCATATACCGTTTCCGTCGGAAATGCCACCAATTCCCCGTTGCGCAGGTGTTCTGCTGCCAGGGAGAACAAAAGTCCGCCATCGACGGTTTCCGGTCTGAAAAGTTCCGTCTTCATTTCCACCTCTTGCCGGCAAGGACATGGCCGCATGGCGGCAGGCAATCTTCCAAGCCTTTTCACGTTTGGTTTCCCGGTCTCAAGGGCCGGTCTTTTGGGCCAGTCTCGGAGACCAGTCTCTGGGGCTGGTCTCCGAGACCGGTTTCAGGGGCTGGTCTCATGGGCTGGTCTTGGAGACCGGTTTCAGGGGCCAGTCTCATGGGCTGGTCTTGGAGACCGGTTTCAGGGGCCAGTCTCAGAGGCTGGTTGATTCAAAAGCCAGGTCCGCCAGCGCATCCGCCATCCTCTGCCTGGTCAGGGGATTCA
Organism: uncultured Oscillospiraceae bacterium; assembly: GCA_964522755.1. Classification (GTDB taxonomy): domain Bacteria; phylum Bacillota; class Clostridia; order DSM-8532; family DSM-8532; genus JAEWSN01. The sequence continues at coordinate 7,316 of CAZFWQ010000029.1, forward strand.
CGACCCAGGGTGCAATCTCGCATAACGGCTGGAGCACGAACCTTCTTTCCATCATTCTCGGATGCGGAATCAGCAAATCCGCCTTTTCACTGATGATGTCATCATACAGCAGCAAATCCAGATCAAGCGTGCGCGGTCCCCAATGGACGGACCTCGTCCGGCCATGGGCGTCTTCCGTCTTCTGAAGGAGATGCAGCAGCTCCATCGGTGTCAGGAGGGTCTCCAGTTCGAACGCGCCGTTCAGGAATGCGGGCTGGTCGACAAACCCGACGGGTTTTGTCTCATGAAAAGAGGAAACCCTCTTCAAACGGGTATCTTCCATTTTTAGGGAATCTAGGGCACTGAAGAACGTCGCTTCACGATCACCCAGATTTGACCCGATTGCCACGTATGCCCGGTGCCAGGAACGCCGGATCGTCACGGACACAGCATCGAGAGGCAGACGGACCGGAGCCCAGGGTTTCTTCACGCAAACGCGGACCGAGCGGACAAGGGGCCATTTCAAAAGGATGTGGCGGGCAACGGACTCTGCTCCGGCTTCAATCAGGTCATAGCAGGCTGTTCCGAACAAGTGTGCCGCATCCCATGCCACATCGGCATAATTCACGGTGGATGCCAGATCATCCGAGCATCCGGCGGGATGCAGGTCCAGTCCCATTTCCAGCGTCAGCAGGAATTTCTGCCCAAGCACTTTCTCCTCCGGGAGAACGCCGTGAAAAGCATGAATTTCGAGATCTTCAATCAAAATGCAATCCGACAGGATCCTTCCATCCCCGCTCCAGTCTGAAAAACCCGTCATGGATTCGTCCTCCTTGAAAATACAATTGGTTGCGTGATCATTGCGCCTGGGATTGCGCATTTTACCGTGCCTTTTGTAGTGCCGTCGCTGCACCGCCGCTGCGCCTGTCGGCTCACGGCCGCTGCGCCTGTCACCTCACGCCCGCTGTGCCCGCGACCGCCCATGGCCGCCCGTGGCCACAGAGGAACCTCCCGTCAAACAATTCCCCTCAGGATGGCGTCCGACATGCGGCA
>CAZFWQ010000029.1:8357-18801 GCA_964522755.1 uncultured Oscillospiraceae bacterium
CGGCATACCCGGACATTTTCCTTCACATCATGGACCCGGACGATGTCTGCTCCTTTGGAGATCCCGAGCGCCGTGGTGGCCAGCGTGCCCTCGAGACGGTCCCCGACGGGAAGGCCAAGGGTCAGACCTATCACGGATTTGCGGGACGTACCCAGCAATACGGGAAATCCCAGTGCCCGAACCTGGTCCAGATGTCGCAGCAGGAAAAGGTTCTGCTCCAAAGTCTTGCCAAACCCGATTCCGGGGTCAAGCAGGATGTTTTCCCGTTTCACGCCGGCAGTCATCGCTATCCGGACAGATTCCGACAAGTCGGCGAGAACTTCATCAAGAAAGTCATGGTATAAAGCCTCGGACCGGTTGTGCATCAGGCAGCAGGCAACACCCGAATCCGCGGCGACTTTCGCCATGCCGGGATCCCTGCGGAAACCCCACACGTCGTTTATGAATGCGGCGCCGGCTTTGATGGCTTCCCCGGCGACAATCGCCTTCGATGTGTCAATCGACAGGGGAACATGCGGCAGGATGCCACGCAGTGCGATCAGTACGGGAATGACACGTGCCAGCTCCGTTTCAGCCGATACGTTTTCATGAAACGGACGCGTGGATTCTCCTCCGATGTCGAGAATATCGGCGCCTTCATCCACCATCCGCACGGCATGGGCTATCGCCGTCATCACATCCGAATTCGTTCCCCCGTCCGAGAAAGAATCCGGTGTCATGTTGAGAACGCCCATCACATAGGTGCGCGCGCCCCAGGCAAAAGTCTTTTCACCGATTTTCATCGCCTTGCACACCCCGCAATCCATTTCCCAACCGTTATGCATGCCGTGGCCACCGGCTGTACCTTGGCCACCGGCTGTACCTGGCCCCCGACTGTATCTGGCCTCCGGATGTACCTGGCCACCGGCTGTATCCGACCCCCCGGCTGTGCGGTCACCGGTTCTCGCCGGCTCACACAATGATGTCGGCATTCTTCTTGTCCGAATCCCAGTCGCAGCGCTCCTGCATCTTGCAGTCATAACACCCGCGTGAGCGCTTGTCCGCCAGATAAAGCACGGAATCGAACGTCCCTTCGGGCTGCCCTTTCGTCCTGTGCAGCAGTATGGCTCCGGTAATGACGGCCTTTTCCTCAGGAAGGAATCCGGCTTCGTCCAGCAGTTCCTCGGCCATTTCCGCACTTGACAGATGGTGCGGGATGCCTTTTTCCAGTTGTACCCATTTCCCAATGTCGTGCAGCAGTGCTGGCGCATACACTACTTCCTTGTCGATGCCCGACTGCCCTTCGAGTACCATGATGTAGGCAATCCGGGCAACATCCAGCGCGTGCTGCAAACCGTGCCTGCAGAATTTCCTGTCTTTTTCCTGCCGTTCCGTGCGCTTGATGTGGGCGCGAAATACGGGATTGTGCAGAATGTGGTTCACTCGGTTCATGTTCGCTGCTCCTTGTCCCGGGCCGTGTCCATGTCTTTGCTCCGCATCCGTTGTCCTCTTCCGTACCATGATAAGGTTTCAATCAGGCAAACGCAATCGCGGCGGCAAATATGTGCACATCGACCGTCTGCATTCCCACGGCGGCATATGCGTCATGAATGGCGGAAGCGCATGAACGCAGCGTGCTGCCGGTCGTGGTGACGTCGTCCAGAAGGAGGACCTTCGCATCACGCGGCACCTCTCCGCCAGACACGGGAACGAAGGAACCCTGCAGCACGGCGAACCTTTCCGCCCTGGTCAGTCCGTTCTGGGCATGCCTGCCTGAAGCCTTCTCCACAGCCTGCCCAAACACGGGGATATCAAGCCAGCGACCCAATCCCGACGCCAGCAGCGCAGCCTGATTGTATCCGCGGGCTCTTTCCTTGGTCCGGTGCATGGGCACAGGGATGATTCCGGTGAATGCCGGGCTGTCCTTCATATCCCGGATGGCTTCAGCCAGCAGAAAGGACAATGTGCTCGCGTGGCGCGGCTGTCCGTTGTATTTCATCTGGCGGATGGCATGCTCGATTCCTCCCGCATACGGAAACGGGCTGTACCAGGCTTCGATTTCCGGCCATTCAGGGCAGGAATGCCATTCCGGCTCTTCGGGCACCAGAATGCAGCGACAGGGGTCGCAGACAAGCAGGCCGGCCTGCAGCGGCATGACGGCATCGCAAAGGACGCAGCGGGATGGAAACAGGATGCGCATCCATTGTTCGCCGGCCGGCGGACGCAGCATGCCCATGGCATCGCCGTCAAGGCATGGCCATCCTGCCGTCATCAGTCCCTGATGCGGGGAAACCTGGCCCCGACTGCTTCCGTCATCTCCCACACGTTCCTCCACGCAGCCGCAGGGCTAGCCCGCTGTGCCTTTCCATGTTCCGGTTGTTCCGAATCATCCGCTCCAGCATCGTTTCCGTCCCGACTATCACAACCATGCGGCGGGCCCTGGTGATGGCCGTGTAAAGGAGGTTCCGGCAGGCAAGGCTGTCCGGCAGACCGAAAAGCGGCAGCACCACCACCGGATACTCGCTGCCCTGGCTTTTATGGACTGTTACCGCATATGCCGGTTCCAGACCGTCCAGCCTTTCAATGCCATACTCCGCCTGCCGCCCGTCGTCAAATACGACGGTGGCCGTGCGGGTTCTCGTACTGCAGCCCTCAATCGTTCCCATATCCCCGTTGTATACCCCTTCGCCGACTATGGGATTCCCCTTTTCATCGGTCGAAGTCCAGGACAGCTGATAATCGTTCCTGTTCTGCATGACGCGGTCCCCTTCGCGAAAAATGAAATCTGGATTTGGAGCAAAATCCGCGCTCCTTGCCTTGCCGACGGGTTTTCCATTCCCGATGGCCTTGCCGTCCGGATTCAACGCTTCACGCAGACGCAGGTTGAGATTCGCCACTCCGGCCGTCCCCTTGCGCATCGGCGCCAGGACCTGGATATCCGTGCGGGGATTGAACCCGTACCGCTGCGGCAGTTCCTGATGGCAAAGCTGCACGACGGCCTTGGCAACAGCTTCCGCCTTGTAACGGCGGACCAGGTGGAACTCACCCCATTCATCGGAGAATTCGGGAAACCGGCCTTCAAGTATGCCCTGTGCGTTCGCTGCGATCCGGCTGCCATCGGACTGGCGGAACACCTGGCGCAAGCGTGCGACAGGCAGTCTGCCGCTATCGATGAGGTCTCCGAGTACGCGTCCCGCCCCAACGGAAGGGAGCTGTTCCGCATCGCCGACCAGCACAAGCCTTGTGCCAGCCGCACAAGCTTGAAGCAGCGCATCGAACAAAGGAAGGTCGAGCATGGATGCCTCGTCGACGACCACTACCCCGGCCTCCAGCTGGAAATCCGCATTGCGGCGGAATCGGGGCACTTCACCGTCATTGACGTCATAAGCGACTTCGAGAAGGCGATGGATGGTCCTGGCCTCCATGCCGGTGGCATCCGACATGCGGCGGGCCGCGCGCCCGGTGGGCGCTGCCAGGGCGATTTCATATCCCCTGTCTGAAAACAGGCGGACAAGTCCTCGGATCAGTGTTGTCTTCCCCGTGCCCGGCCCGCCGGTAATCACTGTGACGCCATGGGCGCCGGCATCCAGGAAGACCTGCTTCTGCAGTTCATCCCAACCCCAGGGTGAAAGTTCGTCAAGCATTTCCCAGTCCGAATCCTTCAGGGAAAAGCCGTCCTGTTTCATGCCCGCCTGCAGTTCCAGCACCTTCGCGGCAACGCGTTCCTCCGTTTCCATCATGCGGACGGAGTATACCAGCCGATTGAGACGGGAGCAGGATTCTTTGCTGCCCGGATCCGGCGACAACTCCTTTTGCAGCTGAAACAGCCAGTCACTTAGAAACCGTTCCGTACCGATGAAACAGTCGGGCATTGCTTCAAAACCCGGTGTCGATACAAGGCCGCTTTCAGTATTCAAGCTGCCGGCAGTCCCGGCAAACTCGGCTGTCCCGGCAAACTCGGCTGTCCCGGCAAACTCGTCTGTCCCGGCAAGCTCGGCTGTCCCGGCAAGCCAAGATGATCCGGCAGACCCGGCAGCCTCGGCCTCTCCCATCAATTCGCGCATGCGTCCAAGGAGTTTCATCTCCGGCAGGCATGTGTCGCCTTCGACTTCCGCCGCGCGCATGACCCAGTCCAAAGCCGCGCGTACCCGGATTTCATCCGCCCGGCCGAATCCGCAGGCCAGCGCCGCCTTGTCCGCTTCCTTGAAATGGATATCCATTCCCGCATCCTGCAGACGCCACGGATTTTCACGAATGAGTGCCGCAGCCCGCATCCCAAGCCGTTCCACGGCTTTTCGGGCCCGCAGCGGCGGAATTCCCATGGATGCGAGCCACTGCGCAACCTCGCGGCAGGCAAGATGCCGGCGGACCTCCTGTGACGCGGCCAAAGCCTTGTCAGCGGCAATCCCCGGAATCTCCGACAAAAGGAGCGGATCCTCCAGGAGAATACGCAATGAATCCCCTTGAAACCTTTCCACCGCACGATGAAGGGCAACGGCACCCAGCGTCTTCGCAGCGCAGGATGAAAGGAACTGCCGCATGCCGGGCACGTCGTCCGGCATGGCGCGTTCCGCCGCGCGGACGGCAAACTGCCTTCCATGCTCGGGATGAACCTCCCATCGGCCTGTCATGCCAAGCCTTTCACCGGAGGCAGGAAAGGGGATCACCCCGCACACGCGGACTGTCCCCTCGAATGTTTCAACCAGCAGGATGGCATATCCGGTATCCGCATTTTCATGATGCACCTTGCAGATGGTGCCCGACAGCTGCACGGACCCGGCCGATTCCATTACTGGGCGTCCTGCTTCAGCAGAGCGGCCTTGTCGGTGCGTTCCCAGGTGAAGTCCGCGTCTTCGCGCCCGAAGTGGCCATATGCAGCGGTCTTCCTGTAGATGGGCCGACGAAGGTCCAGCATTTGGATGATGCCGGCCGGACGCAGATCGAAATGTTTCTGAATCAGTTCGGACAGTTTCTCCTCGGAGACGATTCCCGTTCCGAACGTATCCACCAGGACCGAAACAGGATGGGCGACGCCGATGGCGTAGGCAAGCTGCACTTCGCAGCGGTCCGCAAGCCCGGCGGCCACGATGTTCTTGGCGACATACCTGGCGGCATAGGCGGCGGAACGGTCGACCTTCGTGGGGTCCTTTCCCGAGAACGAACCCCCGCCATGGCGACCCATGCCGCCATATGTGTCAACGATAATCTTTCGCCCGGTCAGTCCGGAATCTCCCTGCGGTCCGCCTATGACAAAACGGCCGGTCGGGTTGATGTAATATTTTGTGTCCTTGTCCAGAAGCTCGGCTGGTATGACCTTCCTGACCACCTTTTCAATGATGTCTCTTTCAATCTGCTCATGGGTCGCATCCGGGCTGTGCTGGGACGAAACAACGACCGTGTCGACGCGGACAGGGATGTGTCCGTCATATTCAACGGTCACCTGGCTTTTCCCATCCGGGCGCAAATAGCTTATTTCACCGGACTTCCTGACTTCCGCCAGTTTTTTCGTGATCTTGTGGGCAAGGGATATCGGCATCGGCATGAGTTCCGGCGTTTCATTGCAGGCGAACCCGAACATCATTCCCTGGTCACCTGCACCGATGGTGTCGAACCGATCCTTGTCATTCGGGTCGCGCCTCATTTCAAGGGCGACATTCACACCCATCGCGATATCGGCGGACTGTTCATCGATGGATGTGATGACCGAGCACGTTTCACTGTCGAATCCATATTTGGCGCGATCGTATCCGATGTCGCGGATGGTGGCGCGGACAAGCTTCGGGATATCGACATAGCAATCGGTGGTGATCTCGCCGATCACCAGCACCATGCCAGTCGTAACCACCGTCTCGCAAGCCACGCGCGAATTCGGATCCAAAGCGATCATCGCATCGAGAATGGCATCGGAGATGTTGTCGCACATTTTATCAGGATGACCCTCGGTCACCGATTCGGAAGTGAAGAGCTTGCGGTTTGACATTTTGCTATCTCCTCTCTTGGTTGGAACATGGTCACATCAGAACTGAAATATCCGGAACCGGCAAAAATCCGGAACAAGAAAAGCAACTGATAACATGGGGTACCTTCGTCAACAACATGAAAAAACAACCTGAAAATGAAAAATCCCTTGCGCCCGGCACACGAGGCCAGACGAAGAGATCCATTCTCTTTTCCTCATCTGGCAGGCTTGATACCTGCGGGAATTGGCACCATTTCCTTTCGGCCGGCTGCCGGGTTTCATCGGGCCCAAATCCCTCCACCTCTCTTGATAAGGATATTTATTCAATTGCGACCATCATAGCAAATCGGCCGGAACCCGTCAAGTTGTCCGGACTCGGCTTGTACGGCCCCGGCTTGTCTAGCCCCTGGCTTGTCCGGCCTCGGCTGCACAGTCCCGCCCTTCATGTGTAAATTCTCAAAGCAAGTGCAGCAGTAGTGTAAGAAATGGAAGTTGCTTTGAAAACTTACACCCGACCCTCATGAATCCTAAATCAGGTCCAGCGCCTGCTCCACTGTCCGGATGGGGACAATTTCAATGCCGTTGGGCACTCCGGGAACCATCCTGCGGTCCATCCTGCCTTCCGATCCCGGCATGACGCAGCGGGTGAAGCCGAGGCGGGCCGCTTCCATGATGCGCTTGTCCGTCTGCCCGACGGAACGGACTTCCCCGGTCAGGCCCACTTCACCGAAGAAGACGGTTCCCGGGTCGACGGGCCTGTTCCTGTAACTGGACGCCACAGCCATCAGCACTGCCAAATCTGCCGCCGGTTCATCCAGGTGGATGCCTCCCACGACATTGAGGTAGGCATCAAACGTGTGAAGCTGCATGCCGACTTTCTTTTCAAGAACGGCTATCAGCATCGTCAGCCGGTTGAAATCAAGTCCCGTCGCCATGCGGCGCGGATTGTTGAAGCTTGTGGGGCTGACGAGTGCCTGGATTTCGAGCAGCATCGGGCGGGTACCTTCCAAAGACACGGCCACAACGGAACCCGGCTGGTCTTTCGAGCGACCGTCCAGCATGATGGCGGACGGATTCATCACCTCCGCGAGCCCATCCTCCCGCATCTCGAAGATGCCGATTTCATTGGTCGAACCGAAACGGTTCTTCACGGCCCTCAGAATCCGGTAGTCCTGATGCCGCTCTCCCTCGAAGTACAGCACCGTGTCCACCATGTGTTCAAGGACGCGGGGACCGGCAATCGCCCCTTCTTTCGTGACATGCCCTATCAGGAAGATGGTTATGCCTTTCTGCTTGGCGATCCGCAGGAAATTGCCCGTCACATCGCGGACCTGGCTGACGCTTCCCGGTGAACTTGATATGTCGCTGTTGTAAATGGTCTGTATGGAATCAATGATCACGACGGAAGGATTTTCACGCGAGATCGGATCCTCCACCCTGTCCAAGGCCGTTTCCGCCAGCATCATGATGCCATGGCGCTTCACGCCCAGGCGGTCTGCACGGGGTTTGATCTGCACGGCCGATTCTTCACCGGAGACATACAGTATTTTGCGTTCGGCACCGAGGCCTTCGCACATCTGCAGAATGAGGGTTGACTTGCCGATGCCCGGATCCCCCCCGACAAGCACGAGCGAACCCGGCACAACGCCGCCGCCAAGCACGCGGTTCAGCTCCCCATAACCGGTGTCGAACCGCATTCCGGCTTCCGTGCGGATTTCATGGAGCGGGACCGCTTTCGCAGCCGGTCCTGCCGCGGCATTGCCCGAATGCGAACCGGATTTTGCGACCACTTCCTCCGTCAGCGTGTTCCAGCTGGCGCAGGCCGGACATTTGCCCAGCCACCCGCCGCTCTCATACCCGCACTCGCTGCATACGAATTTCGTTTTCGCCTTGGCCATGTGTTTCAGCGCTTCTTCCACTTCACGCCCTGCGGCGTATCCTGCAGTTCAATGCCCATCTCCTTGAGCTTGTCCCGGACCCGGTCGGACTCCGCCCAGTTCTTCTCTTTCCGGGCTGTCTGCCGCTGCGCGATCAGGGATTCCACTTCCACGGCAATGGCATCCCGTTCCCGGCCAAGCAATCCGAGCACCCCGGAAAGCTCCGTCAGCAGAGCCAGCGCCTGCCGCAGTTCGGCAATCGGAATGGAAACAACGTCTCCTTGTTCTTCTTTCCTGGCATCGGCGACGCGCGTGTTCACGGCACGCACCAGATCAAACAAAACAGCCACCGCATCCGCCGTGTTCACGTCATCGTCCATGGCTTCGATGAAGCGCGCTTTGTATTCCTCATATGCCGTGCCTGAAGAATTCCCAGTCAAGAAAACCATATCGGATTCATTCACTTCGGGCAATGCTTTGTCCGGGCTTGGGCCAGCCGCTTTCCCTCCATCCGCACTGGTCTCCCCAAGGAGGAAACGCAGGTTGTCACGGCATTCATACAGGCGTTCCAGGCCGTTCTGCGCGGACAGCAGCAGATCGTCGCTGAAGTTGATGGGGCTGCGGTAATGCGCGGACAGCAGGAAAAAGCGGATGACCTCGTAGTCGAACTTCCGCACGATGTCCCGCACCGTGAAAAAGTTGCCGAGGGATTTGGACATCTTCTCGTTGTTGATGTTGATGAACCCGTTGTGAAGCCAGAAATGCGCGAACGGCTTTCCGGTTGCCGCCTCGCTCTGGGCGATTTCATTCTCGTGGTGGGGGAAGACGAGGTCCAGGCCTCCGCTGTGGATGTCGATGGTTTCCCCGAGATAGCGCCCCGCCATCGCGGAGCACTCGATGTGCCATCCCGGACGTCCCATGCCCCATGGGCTCTCCCAGGCGGGTTCACCCGGTTTCTGCGCTTTCCACAGGGCAAAATCCGCAGGATCCTTTTTTCGCTCATCGACACTCACGCGGGAACCGGACTCCAGCTCTTCCAGGTTGTAGTGCGAGAGCCTTCCGTACCGTTCAAAGGACCTTGCGCTGAAATAGACATCCCCTTCCATTTCATAGGCATGTCCCTTCGCCACAAGGATTTCTATCAGGCGGATGATGTCGGCCATGCATTCCGTTGCCCGGGGATGCACGGTGGCGGGCTTGATGCCGAGGCCTTTCGCATCGACCCAATACTCCGCGATATATCGCTCCGCGAAATCATTCAGCGACATCCCGGCGGCATTGGACCTTTGAATCATCCTGTCGTCGATGTCAGTGAAATTCTGCACGTATGTCACTTCAAAACCGCGGTATTCCAAATATCTGCGCAATGTATCGAACACGATGAATGGCCGCGCATTGCCAATGTGAAAATAATCATAAACAGTGGGGCCGCACGAATACATGCTGACCCTGCCCGGCTCAATCGGAACAAATTCTTCCTTTGTCCGGGACATCGTGTTGTACAGCTTCATGATTTCCTCCATGCCCATCGGCAAGATTCACGGTTTCCTGCGCTTTGCCGGGATGCCCTTCCGCGTCCTGTTCGTCGGGCTATTGCCGGATTTCCGTCACAACGCCCTGTTCGTCGGACTGATTCCGGCTCTCCGCCGCCGCGTCCTGTTCTTCGAACTGTTTCCGGATTTCCGCTGCGGTTTCCTGTTCGTCGGACCGTTGCCGGATTTCCGTCACAACGCCCTCGCAGTCCAGCAATTCCGCCCTCAGCCGATCCATTTCCGCCTGCATGCGGCAGAATTCCTGTGAAATGGGGTCCCCCATGTGAATCTGATCGAGTTCGAAGGAGGAACGGAGCTTCAGCTTTCCTTTGCGGACGGCCCTCGCAGGCACGCCAACAACCGTCGTGTCGTCTTCCACTTCATCAAGCACGACGGCGTTTGCCGCTACTTTCGCGTTGTTCCCGACAGTGAAAGGACCGAGTATTTTGGCTCCCGCGCCGATCAGCACGTTGTTTCCGATGGTTGGGTGCCTTTTGCCGACGTCCTTGCCGGTTCCGCCCAGGGTGACGCCCTGATAGATGGTGCACCAGTCGCCGATTTCAGCAGTTTCCCCAATCACCACGCCCATGCCGTGGTCGATGAAAAGGCCTTTGCCAATGGTGGCTCCCGGATGAATTTCGATGCCCGTCCGGTGCCGCGCATGCTGCGAAACAGCCCGGGCAAGAAACGTGCGCCGATGCAGGTGAAGCCAGTGGGCGATCCGATACAGGCGTACGGCCTTGAAGCCGGCATACTGGAGTATCACCTGCCAGGGTCCCAGGGCGGCCGGATCTCTTTCCGCAATTGATTTTGCGTCTTCATACCATTGGAACATAGCGGCACCATCCTGTTGCGCATTCCATGACCCGGCGGCTGCCGGTTTGAAATCTCATGCACAAGCCTTCAACAACGTACTTTATCCCGCATGGCGGCCAGCCGCAAACTTCGGCTTCACTGTGATGGACAACGACGGAAAGACAGCCGGATCTGCAGGATATTCCCATTATAGAGGATAGCACTTGCTGGCACAAGCGAAAGACCTGCTCCCCGAAGGCCATTTGCCAATCATCAATGGCCAGTTTATAATGAAAAGTATT
>CAZFWQ010000030.1:0-3725 GCA_964522755.1 uncultured Oscillospiraceae bacterium
TTGTGTGTCCGCAAATGCCCCTCGAGCAATCTGGAATATGATGAAAAAACAGATGAATTCCTGACTCACGGAACCTGCATCCTCTGCCTGAGGTGTTATGACTTCTGTCCCGTCTCGGCAGTCACCTACATGAAACGTCCGCATGACGTACGCCGGGGCGAGCCATACAAAGGTCCGTCCGGCCGTTTGGAGTCATGAAGACTTGTTTGCCTGATAGTGGATATCAGAGAAGAGACGGTCTCTCAATCCTCTTCATGATTTCCGGCGGATGCAAAACCTGTAACTGCCCGAACCAACCCGAAACACGGAACGGCCACACTCTGAATAAAGAAAATGAACATGATCACTGTTTTTCGCCAAAACGCCGGATTCAAAAATATTCTGTTCATCATCGGTTGGAAAATGGATGGTGGCGGTTGTATTCGCGGGGATTCCCACATCCAGTTCGATACTGTCCCCTTCCCATTTCCATTCCGTGGCGATTTGGCCGCATATGCTTTCATAGCTTGTCTTTGCCCATTTTAAGCCAGTCAGGATGGCCGGCTCTATTAGTATCTTCGAATATCCAGGTTCATCGGGTTGAATTCCGCCAATTACGCCGAACAAATACTGCCCCACCGATCCGAAGGCATAGTGATTGAATGAATTCATCCCGGAATCCTGAAAGCCATTCTCCGGGGTCCACCCGTCCCATCGCTCCCATATGGTAGTAGCTCCAAGGGTTACGGGATATAACCAGGACGGAAATGTTTCTTTCAGCAGAAGCCGATAGGCAACGTCGTCCCTCTGTGCAATATGAAGTGCCGGAAGGAGCCTGGGTGTCCCAATGAAACCGGTAGCCAGACTCCAGTCAAACCGGGCAATCTCATTGATGAAATTCTCTGCCAGCTGGTCTTTCCTGTCGTCAGGTATCAGGCCCATTGTGAAAGCCAAGGCATAACCCGTCTGGCTGCTGTCTTTCATCTTGCCATCTTTGCTGATGAAGTAATCTATGAAAGCCTGCTTTACTATCCGGGCGCGTTCATGAAAATATTCGGCATCATCATCCTGTCCAATAACGCTTGCCATTTCACCCATGATTTGATGGACGTACGCGTAATATGCCGTTCCGATGACTTCTTTAGGCGCATCGCCACCCAAATTCAGCCAGTCTCCATTGCCGACACAGTCTGGGCCACGGGTATTGTCCGTATTTGCGGTAGAATCAAGATATTCGACAAAGCGTTTCATGGCGGCATAATTCTCGAGAATGACCCGGACATCACCATATGTGCGGTATTGTATGTAAGGGCAAATGACTCCGGCTTCCTGCCATCCGACATTTGAAGCACCCTGTCCATAATCCGGCGCGTGATCACAGAAATATCCTTCTTTCCGCTGGGAATCCTGGCATATGTCTACCAGCCATTTATTATTGAATGCAGCCATGTCCATGTTGTAAACGGCAGTAGGCATGAAGAACTGCCCATCGCCGGTATAGCCGCATCGTTCATCTCTCTGCGGACAGTCTGTCGGGATTCCCATCATGTTTCCCCGTTGAGACCATTTTATGTTTTCCACCAGGCGATTGATGAATTGATTCGAGCATGCAAATGATCCGACTTCTCGGAAACCCGTATGGAACACCATTCCCAGAAGCATGTCAATTGGCGGTTTTTCTGATAAACCAGTCACTTCAACATAGCGAAAGCCCATGTATGTAAAACGAGGTTCATAGGTTTCCTCCATATCTCCTCTGCAGACATATCTTACAACCTGACGGTCTCCGGTGCTGAGATGACCCGCATGCAGATTCTCCATGTATACCGTTCCATCCGGATTCAGCATCTCATTGTGCCTGAAGGCAATCTCAGCCCCCGCACATCCCTTGACCTTCATGCGACACCAGCCGACCATGTTTTGCCCAAAATCAAATACATATGTGCCCGGTTTGGGCTCTGCAACGGATTGCGGTTTCAATGTCCCGGTCACTCTAATCGGTTCGCTGCGCTGCCAGACAAGTTTCCCTACTTTGGGGGATGCGACAAAACAAGGGTCCCAACGGGATCCAATATTTCCCGGCCTGTCCCAGCCGTCCATCACATGCCTTGCATCATATGTCTCGCCTTCATATATCCCTGAAAAACGGAGGGGGCCCGTTGCGGTGCCTGCCCAGGTATCATCGGAAGAGACGACCTGTCTTTCCCCATCGTCATATTCTATTTCCAATTGCAATAGCATCTTTGGCTGGTCGCCATACAGATGGGGGATTGGAGGCCAAAACTGCCATAACCCGCTGTACCATCCATTCCCAAGAACAACTCCGATTGCATTTTCTCCGCTGCATAACATTTCAGTCACGTCATACGTTTGATATTGAACACGTTTATTGTAATTGGTCCACTCGGGAGCCAGCAAACAATCACCGACCCGCTCTCCATTTATCCTTAGCTCATATAAACCCAGCGCCGTGGCATAAGCAGTGGCACGCATGATTTTTCCAGTCACGATGAATTGTTTGCGCAAATATCTGGGTATGGCCAGTTTCTTTTCATGAAGTATCTCAGCTACGTTTTTATCCCGGGGATAATGCCTTCTGACAAGTCCCTCTTCGTTGTTGGCGATTTTCAGCAATTCTGCTGTTGCGTCCGACAGGCTGTCATATGCCCGTGGTCCCCACCCATCTCCTCTATTTATCCGTTTTAGGATGCCATCAGGAAGAGAGGGAATGCAAATGCCATCCTCTTCTTTGTTCGCGAATCCAATCCATCGTGCTTGCCAATCGTCATCGACCAGCAATCCCATGGACCATGCTTGCTGAAAAACCTTCAAGACCATCCTGTCCATTTCAAGCAGGGCAATCAACAACAACCGTGCGAACCGCATCGCACTTTCAAGCCGGGCAATCAACAACGACCGTGCGAACCGCATTGGCTGCCACCTGGCACACCGATCCGTCCGGCAGCCGGATCTCCGCCTGCATGCCTTCCGGAAGCCTGCACTGCAAGCAGAACATCCCGTTCCGGCGATGCCAGGCCACATAAACAGGACCCTTCGGGGTGCTGGCTTCTCCCGACGCATCTGCAAGAAAGAGCGCTTTGGGTTCTATGATTACCTTGTCCCACCCGGGCGCTGCCTGGCTTACCCCGAGCACTTTCCGCGGGAATTCATAAAGGGGGAGTGAACCCCAGGCATGGCAATCACTGCGGGTGTTGAAGGGGGTTTCTGGAATCGTGGTGAGGTGCTGCGAAATCAGGCCGCGCCATAAATTCCACAAGGACTCGGTTTCATGATACATGTCCGCCTTCTCGAGCGCGCGGAACATCGTGAACATCCACGGGAACGAGCATTTGGCCAATCCGGGGCGGCGCAGGGCGCCTTCCATCACGCGGCGCGCGCGATCCCCTTCCGCCAATCCGCAAAGCACAGCCCATACCTGGGCATGCTGGCTGAAATCATCAAAACCAGGCCCCTCCATGAAAAGGCCTTCTTCTTCACTCCAGCACAACCGGTCCACGGCTTCCATGATTTTGGCAGCCCGATTGTCATATTCAGCGGCAACCCCTTCCCGCCCTGTTTCGCACATCATGCGGGAAGCCGCCTGCAAAGCGGCTGCATGGACAAGGTTGTGTATGGTGGATGGGCCTTTGTCCACGGCAAACGGAACGCCTGCCCTCTTGCCCCATTCTTCCACCCAGTCGGCGAAATCCCAGTGGCCGAGATCAGCCACCAGGCCATCCGGCCCG
>CAZFWQ010000030.1:3735-11422 GCA_964522755.1 uncultured Oscillospiraceae bacterium
TTTGCGGTCGAACCAGTCCAGCACGGCGTCCACCGTAGGCCGGTAACGCCGGAATTCAGAGGGGGACCCGGTCTGCCACCAGTGTTCCTCAAGCATGAACACGAAGTGGAGCGCAAAGGCGGGAATCACCTGCGGCAAATCGCTGGGCCAGCGGGATTGGAGGATTCCTTCCGGCAGAAGAGATCCATGGTAGTCGGCAAGCGCCTTGCGGGCCAGCCTGTCATCCCCGGAAGCCGCGTAGGTATACAGCATCTGGAGGCGTGTATCCATCGTGTACTGAAGCTGCTCGTAATATGGGCAGTCCATATAGGTCTCGTGCATGCAGCGCTGCAGGGTCCGCACGCTCATGTCCCACAATGGTTCAAGCCAGGGCTCCGAAGACCGGATGCCGGATGTCACTTCCAACGGATATCCCGTTTCCCGGAATGATGGCGCAGCCAGCGTCAAAGCCTCATCAGCCGTTTCCACGACAATCCGAACAAACCGGAAGGTCCGGAACAGGAACGGTTCATAAACCTGTTCACGGCCCGATGCGGTCACTTTGTCGCCATTCCCGGAAATGCGTCCATTGACGGCATCGTCGCGTATCCTTTTCACAGGGCGCGCGCCGGAATCGGATTCGATGGAGTAGCTTTCGGCATATGTCAGTGAAATGCGGCTGCCCTGTCCGCCTGAGACGGGCAGATGAAGATAGGCGGTTGTCAGTTCACCGGCATCAAGCTCAATGACCGCGCGCGTATGCGACGGAATCTCCACTGTACCGGACGCGGATTGGGAGGCTGGGATAAATGCGATGCAATTGTCAGTGAATGCAGGATTATGCGGAATCCCAAAGGAAAATGCAGGATCGCAAGGAATCCCGAACGAAAATGCAGGACCGTCAGCTTCGCGGATAGGCATTTCCCTCGCAAAGGAACGGGCCCGTTCATACGGAAGCGGAATCGGCCGTTCCGACAACGGGAACGGAAAGAGTTCGCCAAATCCGTTGGGTTCGGCCTTCCACCTGGTTTCCGCCGTCATCCAGCCCAATGAATTGTTTTCCGTGTCCGATGCATTTGAATTGTTTTCCGTGTCCGATGCATTTGAATTGTTTTCCGTGTTCGCCGCATTTGAATTGTTTTCCGTGTTCCACCCATCAGGCGCTTTCGCCAGATCGACATTCTCCATGGAACCCATCCAGAAAGAAACGAACTGCATCTTCCATGCCATCGACAAGTCACGCAGCACGTGCCAGGAAGCCTTTCCGGTGCTGACTTCCGTCAGGAGGCCACCTTCGGGACCAGTACAGGTGCCCTTGACGATCAGCACAGGCCCGGCAGCATTTCCCATGAACCAGAAAGGTCCCCTCATGTCGCCGGACTGAGCTTCAAAAGGCGGAAAAGCAACCACCTTCACAGCCAGGACGTTTGGTCCTTCACGCAGCAAAGAGGATACGTCAACCGTTTCGTAATGCTTTTCCCAGCGACCGCTTTTGCACGGTCCCGAAACAACAGGTGTGCCATTCACCCACAGACGATATCGGCTGGATGCGCTAACTGAAAGAATCAACGCGTTTCCCATGCCGGAAAGCGTGAAGTCATGGCGGAAGCAGGCTGTTTCGATCTCGCGTCCCCATTTTTCAGTGCCCAGGCCCGGTCCCGACATGGGAAGGCCAATCCATGAAACGTCTTTCCAAATGTTTTCCCTGATCATGATGATCCTCCGCTATTCCGCTTCAAGAACGCCGGACACGGGAGTCTTCCCGAAATTCGCCGCGATGGCCGCAAGCATCCGATCGGACGGCTTCCTGACGACTCCGCCGGCCTGACACGCCGCAAGATAAATTCCCGCCGCCTTTTCAGCCGTGTCTATCAGGCCGAATGCGTCATCAAGATCCGCTCCCGATGCGAAAACGCCATGATACTCCCAGACGACCATGGACCTGTCCGCGAACATCCGGGCCGTCGCTTCCGCTATGGGCTCCGAACCGGCCATCATCCAAGGCAGATACCCGATGCCTTCGGGGAACACGAATATGCATTCCGCATGCATTTCCCATAAAAGGCGGGTAAGGGAACGCGAATCGAATTCCGTGGTGAAACATAGTGCGATGAGGTTTGTGGGATGCGTGTGGAGGACAACCCTGTCCCGATTGCCTGAAACATGCTTGCGAATGGCATGCGCGGACAAATGCGCGGAAAGTTCCGAGGTTGGCTTCGCACCATTTTCAAATCCCCACGCAAGCCTGTAGTTTTCGCCGGCATCATCAAGCTGCAGCAGGCCGCAGTTTTCTGCAGGGGCAACCGGGACGTTGCGCAGATATCGGCCGGTTCCGGTCACCAGGAATGTTTCTCCGGACAGTTCCGGAATCGGATGCGGCAGCGGAATCCAGTCCTGGCATCCTGCGTCCTGCCAACCGGTTCCGAAAGAGTCCGCCTCGGCTGAAGTCAGCCTTACGCTGACGTTGCCGGCGTTCCTCTCCGCCCAGCCTTTCCATGTCAAATCGCCGCAGGTCCTCATGAACGCCTGCAATATGGCGGGCACTTGTTTTGTTTCATCATTTTGCTTCATTGGAATACTCTGATTCGGCTCCATTCAATACCTCCAAGATCTGCAATCAATCCGTTATTCCGTCATTCTGTCATTCTGTATCATTTTTACACATTCACGCTTGGTCAAGACAAAGCCAAAACCTATGATACATCCGTTTGCACCACTCTGGCAATGCCTCGAAGCGATTCGACCAGATCGCTGTCAGGCGCATGGCGCATCGACCTCATCAAAACGCTGTCAGGCGCATGGCGCATCGACCTCATCAAAACGCCATGCGCTTCCACACTCCAGACTTTGCGCCTTCCGGCATGCCAAGCATCTCCCTGGCGGTTCTCACATAAAACCTGTAATTCTCCAGCGGTGTCCCGTTGGGAATCCGGTGGTCCAGCGCAAACACCGTCCCTTTCCGCATCATGGGCTGCAGTTTGTACTCCAGTTCCCGCACGATTGCGTTCCTGTCTTCGCGCAATACATGCTTGTCGATGCCGCCTTTCAAGGCGAAGGCGGTGCCGTATTGTTTGCGGATCGCCACGATGTCCATGCCGGCGGCCGGTTCGCATGGGTAGAACGCGTTGATGCCCGCATCGGCAAACGCCTGCAGGACCGGATTCATGTTTCCGTCGCTGTCCTGGGAAAAAATACGCGCGCCATGCCGTGAGCACTCATTCCATACCCTGCGGTAATATGGTCGGATGAATCGGTCTATCTGGGCCGGGCCGAACAATGGCCCTGATTTTCCGGCCATGTCCTCATGCACCTGGAGCAAATCAACCTGAACCCGGCCGAAGATGCGCTCAAGTACCTTCAGCGTCGTTTCTGCGCAAGTTTCCAGCATGTCTTCAATCAGTTCGGGCTGGTCGAAACATGCGAGGCATGCGGCTTCTTCCCCCATCAGTTCCCGCGGGGTGTCGAATCCGCCCGGCATGCCCGCCGTCACCAGGCTGCCGCTATTTCTGGCCGCAATGGCTTGCGCAATTCCATCCGCGCTGACCCGCGCTTCGGAGAACTCATAATATGGCTTGAGCCTCAGCCAGTCGTCGAAAGTGGCAACCGGATAACTGATCGGCATTGGAATGGTAGCCGAACGTTTGAAAAGTTTGGTGACCCGCCCCAATCCGTCCCTGACAATCCGCATCATGCCGTCATCCGACAGGAATACTTCGTCCGGAAGGCCGAATGCACCTGTGTCTCCGCCGCATCCCACAGTCGGAACCCAGTCGAAGTCAAAGGCGCCTAGGTCAAGTTCCGCACTTGTGGCACCCTGCGCCGCCCATTCTTCCGGCAATCCGACAA
The DNA here is from genome assembly GCA_964522755.1 of uncultured Oscillospiraceae bacterium. Classification (GTDB taxonomy): domain Bacteria; phylum Bacillota; class Clostridia; order DSM-8532; family DSM-8532; genus JAEWSN01. Next base: position 7,561 of record CAZFWQ010000030.1, read on the forward strand.
GCAAGCCGAAGAGTTCCGTGAACATAGGCCGGTCGATGTCTCCAAAGGTCATGAGGTTCATGTATTCTTCACGATGCCATTGCATGGTTTTCCTCCCGAATAGGATGGCTGGGCTTCAGCGCTTTCCGCCAGCGGCCGAAGCCTGCCGCAATCAACGCGTTCCTTTTTCACAGGCTTATCCTGTCTGCAAGGGAAGCATTCCTTCAGCTGCCCTCATAGGAAAAGCTGTCGAAATCGGCAGTCGCGGCTCCCGACGGATTCTCCCCCTCGGCGAACATCCCGGCATAGGTGCCGACGAAACCTCCGGCCACATCCGTGCTTAGCATCCTGGCGTCGATATTTTCCACCAGAACAGCCAGGCGGGATTCATCCAGCCCGCAGAGAAAGCGCAAATCCTGTTCTTCCGCCTCAATGCGCAGGACCAGCCGGAGCGCATTTCCCGCCAGTTCTTCCAATGTCGCCAATTCCGCTTCTGCTACAATGGAACGGATGCCGTTTTCCATGCGGACCAGCCTTATGTTGAGCGACTCTCCCTTCCGTACCACTGCAAAGCGCAGATGGAATGCGTCACTCTGCACAAGTGCGAGTCCTGCAGCCTGGTCTTCCAGATCCGGATTGAACTCCAGTTCCGCAGTGACGGTGAAGGTCATGTGCTGTTGACGACGGCCTATGAAGCAGGGATTCGCCTGCTCTCCAAGATAAACCGGGCGTAGGCGCATGCGCAGGAATCCGGGTCTTTCCGTCAGACTCCACCAGTGTGCGCGCGGCGTGCGGAGGAAATTGAAAGAATGTGCGAGCGAGGCTGAATCGAACCCGTCGAAATCACAGACATAGCCAGTTCCCGATGCAGCGTCCATTATTGCTCCATCACCTGCATTCCGGACTCCGGGAACACCTTCGCGACCAGAAGTGCCGCAGCATCCTCCGATCCTTCCCGCACACCCTCCGCAGGAAGAAGGTCGTGCCGGCGACAGTGCGGCAGATGACGAAACACCGGGAGTCCCGGCAACGGATGAATCCCCGGCATCGGATGATGAATCCCCGACACCGGATGATGAATCCCCGACATCTGGCACCGGATAACGGAATTCAAGCTTGCCAGTTCCAGGGCTGACCACGGGCCATTCATCCTCCCAGACTAGGGGAGCCAGAAACGTTTCCCGTCCCATATTCCGGTAGTACCCTCCATACGGCCTTGACGCAAGGCACACCATCCACCACTCCCCGGTCTGCGTCGCAACCAGGTCGGCATGACCGGCGTTCCAGATCGGCGAATCTTTTCCCAAGTGCCTATGGGTAAGAATCGGGTTGGCCGGATTTCCTTCATAGGGTCCTGAAAGATCCCTGCTGCGTGCGATGGTGACGGCGTGGTTGTATTCGGTGCCGCCTTCGGCGATTAGCAGGTAGAACCAGCCGTCAATCTTGTAGAGATGCGGCGCCTCTGCCCAGATAGCCTTTTTCGCTGCGCCGCGCCATAAACCGTACCGCGGCCCGGTCAATTTCATTAAGGACAGGTCCAGTTCCCTCATCCAGATTTCGTTGTCTCCCGGGTATCCGGGATTGGATGCGGCTGCCGTTCCGGTGACCCATGCCCTGCCATCCCCGTCGAAATACAAGGACGGATCGATACCGGGCGCGTCTTCCAGCCAATATGGATCGGACCACGGGCCTGCGGGATTTTTCGCCGTGACGACAAAATTCCCCTGTTTCCCCACAAGTGTCGTGATCAGGAAAAAGAGTCCGTCATGGTACCTGATGGTGGGTGCGTAGATTCCCTGCGAATGTCCAACCCCGTCCAAATCCAATTGGGACTGGCGGCACAGTGCATGGCCCACCTGTTCCCAGTTGACAAGATCAAGGCTGTGGGACACCGGGGAAATAGGAAAATGAAGATGTCACCAGCCAATAATCATCGCCGGCGCGGCAGATGGAAGGGTCGGGATAAAAACCTGGAATAATCGGATTATTGAAGGTTGCCTCGTTCATGGAAAGCCTCCTTTGTAAAGGATGGCTCCGTATTGCGCGGAGTCCGACCTTAAATTCACAAGCGACTTCTTGGGTTTCGCAATCCAGATATGCGACCTCAGGTCGCACACATTTTCATTATAGCATCATGCCGCATGAGCCCGAAGCTGAATTGCCATGGGCCGGCCAATGCAGTATGATGAATAGGCCGGCCCATGCGATATGACGGTTCGGAAACGGTCCTGCTTTCCAGCAGGAAGTCCAGACCAAACGATTCGGAAACAGTGCAGCGGCACCTTCGGCGGCAGGCAGGCAGTTGTCCGGAACAGGATGATGAAGGCTTGTCAGGAAATCGGGAGGATACGCACATGAAAGTACTCACAGCCCCGCGTGGCCGGGAAGACCGCAATGTGATCAGCATGTTGGAGACCGTAGAAGTGGAAACAGGTGTCCGCACCCTGCTGTCTGAGTTTGAGGACCTGATCGAAGCCCCGAACTGGACAGGCGATGGAAAAAAACTGATATACAACAGCAATGGCCGCCTATTCGCATTCGATCTGGCTGCGCGTGAAAGCAAAGTCATCGACTCGTCCTATGCAGCCGCCTGCAATAACGACCATGTCCTTTCGCCCGACGGCCTGCGCATTGCCGTGAGCCACCAGACGAAGGAAGACGGTCTTTCCCGCATCTATGTGCTGCCGATGGCCGGAGGCACACCCAGCCTGATCACCCCCATCGCGCCAAGCTATCTGCACGGCTGGTCTCCGGACGGCAGGACACTGGCGTATTGCGCAGAGCGGAATGACCAATACGACGTATACACGATTCCTGTTGAAGGCGGCGAGGAGACGCAGCTGACGAATACTGCGGGTCTTGACGACGGTCCTGAATATTCGCCCTGCGGCCGGTTCATCTGGTTCAATTCCACGCGCAGCGGCCTGATGCAGGTCTGGCGCATGGAAGCCGACGGTTCGAATCCCACGCAGATGACCTTCGATGATGCCAATACCTGGTTCCCGCACGTCTCGCCGGACGGAAGGACCATTGCATGCATCACGTACGCCATGGGGGAAGTCGCACCGAACAACCACCCGCCGAATAAAAACGTCGAAATCCGCCTGTTCCCGGCAGAGGGCGGCGCAGTGCGCACGCTCGTCAGGCTCTTCGGCGGGCAGGGAACGCTGAACGTCAATTCCTGGGCACCGGACAGCCGGGCACTGGCTTTTGTTTCATACAGGCTCAAGAACTCCTGAAAAGGAGCCATCGCCTGAGTGATGCAAGGCCGGGTCCCACTGCTTCGCCAACATGAACGAAACCCCTCAACATGAATGGGGCCCGACACAACAAACATATATCGATTTGAACAGGTACAGAGCAACGACCGATTTGAACAGGCACAGGAGGATCAGAATATGGCAGTTACCATTCGGGATGTACGTGCCATCTGCACCGCACCGGCAGGAATCAACCTCATCGTCGTGAAGGTGGAAACCTCGGAGCCCGGCCTGTACGGGCTTGGCTGCGCCACATTTGCCTACAGGCACAAGGCGGTCGCCTGCCTGGTGGACGATTATCTCAAGCCGCTCCTCGTCGGCAGGGATGTCGCCCGTATTGAAGATCTGTGGCAAACGATGAACCACAATGCCTACTGGAGAAACGGCCCTGTTGAAAACAACGCCGTTTCCGGCGTGGACATGGCATTGTGGGACATAAAGGGAAAAATGGCGGGCATGCCAGTTTACGACCTTCTCGGCGGGAAATGCCGCGAAGCTGCTGCCGTGTACCGTCACGCCGATGGCCCGACACTGGAGGCGCTGACGGAAAAAGTCCGCGCCTTCATGGCGGAAGGCCTGCGGCACATCAGGGTGCAGTGGGGCGGATACGGTGGAAAATCCGT